>CAINXK010000407.1 GCA_903854805.1 uncultured Anaerolineae bacterium | reverse complement strand
TGCCACGCGGGGTGACTCTGATGGTCAGGTCGCCGGATGCGATCTGGTTGGCCACGCCAGCCATCTCCTGTAAATATTGCACTGTGCTGTCGAAGCCTTTACCAGCGATGCCGAATTCATCGGAACGCTGGAAGATGTTTTGCTTAACCTGTGCGGGTATATCCCATTGCAGGTGGCCTTTGCGTAAATTTTCCAGCCCATTGGCCATGGCTTGCAGGGGGGTGCGGATGTTGATGGTAATCACAAAGCCCAACCCAGCTGCCAGTAAAATTCCAATCAAGCCGGCGATAAATAACCTGATGGTGGAAGTGTTGAATGTTTGGACACTGCTTTCCTGGGATGTCTGGGCCAGCGATTGAATGATCTTACTCAAACGGTTGAGCGATTCTTCCACCTGGCGCTGACTGGTGAGCGCATCGCCCCCGACCAAGCGGTGCAGCGAAGCCTGGGCCTGGTTGTCATTTGCTTTAGCCAGAAGATCAGTAACTATCACCTGGTAGTTTTCCCAGGCGGCATCGAACTTGGATATTTCGATTTTTTCTTCTTTGGTCAAAAGTGGGTTTTGGCGAAAGGTATCGATAATTGTATTAACGCGCGCCACCTCTGTCTTGATGGCCTGTTCCACCTGGGTGTGCTGCATGATAATGACGGCTGAAGGATGGCAGGTGGCACAGTCTTGTCCGGCGGTCATGTTGGCAGTGGAACGGCCATGTTGTATATCGCCGGCTTGCTTGGCGTGGCAGGCCAGGCAGCGGGTGGTATCGCTGGCCTGCTGACCTGCCTGAAGGTGATGGTTAGCGTTAATGATGGTGGCATGACAGGCTGCACAGGCTGGCACGGTCTGGTTGGTAGCTGTCGCTATTTTTGGTTGAGGGATCTGCAGATAAAGCTGGACATTGCTTTTAATCTGTCCAAGCAGCGCCCTGGCTTCACCCAGGTCCTGGATTGGGATGGTGTGGTCATAATATAAGCTTAATATATCAGCCTTCAAGGTGCCCATGTCTGAATAACTGATCAGGATGGAGGCTGCCAGGAGCAGAACGATGATCACAAAACTTCCGCCCAGTTTCAAACCGATGGGCAATCTGCCTAGAAATCGATTCATAAAGATCCTTTTCCCTAAAAGAACGGCATTCCAGTATTTCTACATTTAAGTGCGGACAGCGCCATCGTGTTTATCCGGGTTTTCTGGTTCCTTGCCGCCTGCTGTGGCTGCCGGGAGCTTTCAGCTAGTGTCTGTATGCAGACCAGATAATCTCAAGGCTAATGGTTTCTTATAATTTAAACTTTTCAACCACCGCTTGAAGTTTTTGTGCCAACTTCATCATATTGGTGGCTGAATCGGAGACATGGTTCACTTGTGTGGCGACCTCTTTGGTGGCTGCCCTAACTTCTTGGGCTGCGGCGCTGTTCTCCTCGCTAACGGAGGCGATATTTTCGATAGCCTGGGTCAGTTCATTTGAGTTGGCAGCCATTTCTTCGGTGGCAGCGGTGTTCTGTTCGATCACGGTTGAGACAGAATTGACTGCACCTACCAGCTCGCTGGCAGCGGCGCTGACCCTGGCGGCGGCACCGCCAGCCTCTTCGGCCTGCTTGAAGACCGATTCGGCGGATCCCAGGATGTTGTTCAGCACTTCCCCGGATGAATTGGCTCGTTGGACACCGGCTTCCACCTCGCTGGCTGATTCTTTCATGGCTTTAACGGCTTCGTCGACGGTTTTCTGGATGCCCTTGATCAGCCCGGCGATTTCCTTGGTAGCCAGGCTGGAGCGTTCGGCCAGTTTGCGAACTTCGTCAGCCACAACCGCGAAGCCTTTGCCCTGTTCGCCGGCACGCGCGGCTTCGATGGCGGCGTTGAGGGCCAGCAGGTTGGTCTGGCTGGCGATATCTTCAATAGTTTCGACGATCGCGCCAATTTCTTCGGAGCGCGCGCCCATTTCTTCCACTTTTGCGGCTGAGAAACCAACCTTGGTGCGGATGGTTTCCATTCCGGTGATCGTTTCGCTGACGGTTCGGGCGCCGTCTCGTGAATACCTGGCGGCCTCGGCCGAATCACGGGTGACGGCCTGGGCGTTACTGGTCACCTGTTCAATCGCCTGGCTGATACGGGTGGCCATTTGCGAGGCCTTGGCGATGGCGCCCGCCTGTTCCTGGGCACCCCTGGCGACGCCATCGATGGCACGCCCGAGTTCTTCCACTGAGCTGGCGGTTGAGCTGATGGCCTGGGCTTGCTGGCTAATGCCATCCGAGACTTGCTGGATGGTGGCGGCTATCTCGCGGGTGGCTGTGCCGGTTTGGCTGGCAGAAGTGGACATTTGTCCGGAGGCTCCCAGCAGTGTGCCGGCGGTTTCGCCTACCAGCCCCAAGCTGGTGTGTAAATTTTTGACCATGCGCGCGAAGGCAGTCCCCAACGTATCCCGTGCAGACTGGGGTTGGATGTTGGTGGTCAGATCACCATCCGCGACCCTCTGGGCAACGACTGCCATTTCTTTCAGGTAGGTAATCATGCGGTTGAAGGCTGAGATGGTCTGGCCAATCTCATCCTGGTCTCCTGAGACCAGCACCAGGTCCAGGTCACCGGAGGCGATTTGGTCGGCAGCTTTACTGACGGCAATGATCGGACGGGTAAGCCGGGTTGTGACGAACCAGATTAACGCGATCATCAGCAGGATACCTGCAATACAGACGATTACCAGGGTCAGGCGCAGCTGGTACATGCCTGATAGCATCTCCTCATCTGGCGCAACAATCACCAGGCTCCAGTTGCCGGTCTTGACCGGACTGTAGAACATGGTGACTGTTTTCCCTGTGAAAGGATCTATGGTATTTACAAAACCGCTGCTGCCTGCCTGGGTCTCTGTAACTATTTTTTCAAGTTGCGGGGCATCTTTTTCCTTGGCGAAATTGGTCAGGGTCTGATTCCCGATCAAGGCTTTATCGGGTGCGGAGACAAAAATACCTGAATTACTGATCAGGAAGGCGTAACCACTTTCAAAGACCTTGATCTTGCTAACCTGGGCGTCCAGGTAATTAAGCGAGACGTCCACGCCGGTGATGCCGAGAAACTTTCCGGCATCATCAACGATGGGTGAGATGTAGCTGGTCATCAAGACACCCTGGTACAGGTAGGGCTCGATGACACTGTCTGCCAGGGTCTTTTTGGGGACCAGGTAATAATCTGAGGTTTCGTAATCCAGCAAAGGGTCGAGCGTAATGGAGCCAGACAGGCGGTTCCAATAGGGGATGAAGCGACCGGTTGGGTCAGAGCCGGTCGAATTTACATACTTGCCATCTTTGCCATCAAAGGCATTCGGTTCATACCCCACATAGGAGCCCAGAATATCCTGGTTTTTAAGGACCAGGCTCTTCAAAACGCTGGAAATCTCATCGCGGCTGCCACCCTGGTACCCGGCCATGACATAGCTCATGGTTTTTCCGATGGATTGGTTGGCGCTGATCTTTATGTCGAAATCATTGGCATAGTTTGCCGCCATTTGTGTGGCAGCATCGTAGGCCAGTTTTTGCTCTGCGGCCCCAGACATGATGATGGAGATGATGGTCAGCGCCACGAAAATCGCCAGAACTGCCGGTAAAATCTGAATGATCATTTTTTGGGAAATCGAACGTTTCACGGGAAGTACTCCAGTATCTGATGAAAATAATATGGACATGCGGCGATGGACTGGGCACCTGCATGAATGCGGCCCATTCCGCCAGCAGGAATGAGGCCACAGGCAGTATGAATCAACAGGTTAATACGAACCAAACGGTTGGGACCCATGGATTCATCGTTTTTTAATCTTAAGCCAGATCTTGGATAGGATGTGTAAAATTTGGCTAAAAAACCCGGTAATTTTTGCTAAAAAACTCCCCCTAAATACGCATGTGCCCAGGCGCAATCTGGCTGTATTTCTGGTTGGTGGGTTTGTGTTTATTCAGGGAATGAGTTGAATGGCTGTGATGGTTAACATCCAAACCTGGCTGCTCGTGAGTAATCCACATGAAAACTCATCAACCAGCGCCGAATCATCGTAACCCGCGACTCTGCTTGGGTTTCTCCAGGAATATGTGTGGCTATTTTGCTCATAGCTATCGATTCGGATTGCAATATCCCTACCACAATCCAAATCCAATTCCTTGTTTCAGCAATATTTCTTGGGCTTACCAGGGTACTCAGCGTTCCTATCAAACGACCATACAATTCTTGGCGGCTGTTCATAGTTCAGCCTCCTTTGGATTTCACCTATCCAAATTATGGAGGGTTCCTGCGTTAGCAGTAATAATTAAATCTGGTAGGGGCTCAGGGCCAGTCCCCCAAAATTAATCAGATGTTCTGCTTTCAAGGTAAAGGTTAATGCATTTTTGCAAAGTTTGTGCCATTACCTGAACATTGGGTTCGTGGAAAATGGTTTCGTGATCTCCGGGGATGACATAGTCGGAGATTTTTCCAGGCACAAATTCACTCCAGCCCAAGGTTGGATCAGGGTTGGAATGTCGGATTTGTTCGCTGGCACGCAGAATGGTGATGGGGCCAGGATAAGGTTTTGGTTGGTATTCATCCGAAATTTTGTGGTTCAATTTTCGTACACGATGGATTCGCAGAGCAGGATTCAGTGGTTGGTTGGCGCGTAAGAGTAATTGGGACTGGTATTCATCCGATAGCCAACGGAACCGTTGGGAGATGCGGTGCCAGATATGTGGTATGCCATCTTTAAGTGAGAAACGTGAAAGTCCAGCCAATTTTGAGACAAAACTTGTGGCCTGTTCTTCAAAATATTCCGGGCTGGGTGCGTCGATAAACACAACCAGGGGAGCTGGGTCTCCGGCTGCGAGTGATTGGCGTGCCATTTCATAAATAACCACACCACCCATCGAGAAGCCGCTGATCAGATAAGGTCCGCGCGGCTGGATCGAACGAATTTCTGAAAGATAGTGAGCCGCCATCTCTTCGACATTTGTGAAGGGCGGTTGGATTCCATCCAGACCACGGGCTTGCAATCCGTAAAAAGGTTGCTGAGGTGAAAGATAGTTGGCAAATTTTGTATAAAAAAAGGCTCCGCCATCGGCATGCACACAAAACAAGGGTGGGAGCTTGCCAGCTGTCCGGATTGGTACCAACGATGACCAGCTGGGTTTCCAACCCTGGTCGCGCAGGGCAGCAGCCATGGTTGCGATGGTCGGAGCATGAAAGATCAGGGCCAGAGAAAAAGTCTTGCCGAGTTCTTTTTCAAGCTGTGTCATCAGCCTTACAACCAATAGCGAATGGCCGCCTATTTCAAAAAAATTGTCGTCGATTCCAATGGGAGAGTATTCAAGCAAGTGTTCCCAGAGTTTTACCAGCCGTAATTCCAATTCATCGCGTGGCGCTGTATATGGTTTGACTGGATCTGCGCGTCCAACCTCAAGTTTAGACAAGGCTTGCCGGTCAATTTTCCCGCTGGGTGTCAGGGGGAACTCATCCAAAAAAGCCCAGGCTGTTGGAATCATGGTATCCGGCAGGCGCTCCTGGATATATTTGCGTAGTTCTGTCTGCTCAACGCTTTGGGTTTGTTTTCGGACAATATAAGCGATCAGGCGTTGATCATCTGAGCTGGTTTCGACCATGACTAGTGCCTGTTTTACTTCTGGATGCTCACAAAGGGTATTCTGGATTTCTCCCAGCTCTATACGGATACCGCGGATTTTGACCTGAAAATCGGCCCTACCCAAATACTCGATATTACCATCTGGCCGATAGCGACCCAGGTCACCTGTTTTGTAAACGCGGAATTCAGGTGTTTGTTTGAATGGGTGATGAATAAAACGCTCGGAGGTCAGATCAGGTCTTTGCCAATAACCGCGTGCCAATCCGGTTCCACCGATAAAAATCTCACCTTTTACTCCAACCGGTACAGGCTGCATATGTTGATCAAGAATATAGGTTTCAGTATTAAAAATCGGGCGACCTATTCCAACACGTTCCGCTCCGGTCTTGATTTCATAAAATGTAGAATCAGCAGCAACCTCGGAAGATCCATAAAGGTTGAGCAGAGTGCGCCCTGGCAGCTTCTGGACAAACGCTTCCGCCAATTCTTGTGTTAGAGCTTCACCACTACAGACCCACAGGCGCAGGTCTGGCAGTAGCTGGTCGAGATGTGGATATGATTCCACGATCAGTCGAAGCAGCGATGGAACCAAAACTATGCGCGTAACCTTTTTCGCAGCCAGCACATTCACAAATTGAGTAATGTCTTTAACCAGGTTATTGGGGATAATGGCCAATGGAACGCCCTGTAAAAGCGGACCAAAGATTTCCCAGACCGAATCGACAAAACTTAATGAAGTTTTCTGGCAACAGATTTCGTTCGGGGTAAAAGGATAGGTTTCCCACATCCAGACCAAGCGGTTCATGGTTGCAAGATGCAACCCGATTACACCTTTGGGACGCCCGGTGGAACCAGAGGTGTAGATCATATAACAGGCATTTTGTCCATTAATAGCGCGGTGCGGATTATTAGAGGTAGACGGAAATTCAGCGATTTCTCCCAACCGGATGATGAGCCCATTGAAATTGGCAAATTTATCGGAAAGCAGGTTATCGGTTAGCAGGAATGCAGCTTGTGAGTCAGATAGCATGAACTGCAGACGTTCGAGGGGGTAGGCAGGATCAAGTGGCAGGTAGATTGCGCCTGATTTCAATATCCCAAGTATCGCGATGAGTGAGTCAATCGAGCGTTCCAGGCAGAGAGCCACAACAGTTTCTGTTTTCACTCCGTTCGCAATCAGGTGCGCTGCCAATTGATTGGCCTTTTCATTTAAGACAGCGTAAGTGATGTTTTGATCGTACCAAATAGCCGCAACTTTTTCTGGTGTAAGCCTGACCTGTGTTTCAAATGCGTCAGGTAGAGTTTCAGGTGTGGGGATGGTGTGCGCGGTCTGGTTCCATTCTGTCAATAATTGGTATCGTTCAGATTCGGCCAGCATGGGCAAACGGTCAATTGTTTCAGCGGGGGTGATGATGGCATTGGCTAGCAGGTTCTGAAAATGAGTGACAAAGCGAGTCATGCTGTCTGCATCAAATAGGTCCGTGTCATATTCACAGAAACCCTGCACACCATCCTGAGTCTCGGTCAGATCCAGAACGAAGTCAAACTCAGCAGTGCGCTGTTCAATTTCAACGAATTCTGATTTAATGTCAGGGAATTTTAATTGGGCTTGCGGAACATTCTGAAGGAAAAGCATCACGTCAAACAAAGGGTTACGATTGGCAGTGCGGCGTGGCTGCAAGGTTTGTACGATCAATTCAAATGGTACAGCCTGATGCGAATAGGCACCTAGTGTGGTGGTCTTAACTCGAGCCAAAAGTTCATGGAAAGTTGGTGCGCCGTCCAGGTTGGTGCGTAAGACCAGGGTGTTGACGAAAAATCCGATCAGGTTGTCCAGTTCTGGTTGGTGCCGGTTGGCAATCGCCGTTCCGACAGAAATATCGGTTTGGGATGTATAACGTGAAAGGGTGGCTTGCAAACCGGCCAGCAAGACCATGAAAAGTGTCACTTCTTCATTGCGGCTGAAGATTTGAAGTTTGTGGCTGTATTCGGGTGAAAATTTAATGGGCAACCGGGCGCCTCGGAATGATTTTTGGCGCGGGCGTGGGCGATCCAATGGGAAATCCAATTGAGTAAGGTTATTTAGTTTTTCTTTCCAGTAATTTAATTGTGTATCAAGCAGTTCACCCTGCAAAGACTGGTGCTGCCAGTTGGCGTAATCTGCAAATTGCAGTGGTAATGCAGGTAATACACCTTCGGCAGTCGATGTAATGCCACGAATTTGGTTCGTGTAAATTACTGATAATTCCTGAAAAAATACCGCAATCGACCAGCCGTCCGAGATGATGTGATGGGTGACAATAATTAATCGGTGTTCCATTGGGGAGATCTTCAACAGATAAGTGCGGAGCAATGGGCCGGTTTGAAGGAAAAATGGGACCACTGCTTTATCTGCGGCAAATTGGCGCACAAATTCTTCCATTTCTGTCTCAGGCAACTCGGGAGCCTGAGTGATGGACAAGGGAATTTTTAGTGAATCAGCGATGATTGGAATGGGATGGCCATCTTCATTGACAAAGCGCGTCCGTAATATTTCATGCCTCTCAACCAATACATTGATTGAATTCTCCAGGGCCTTTTCATTCAAATTTCCATCGAGTTTGAGCATGTCTGAGATGTTATAAGTCGGGTTGCCCGGTACCATTTGATCAAGAAACCAGAGGCTTTCCTGGGCAAATGAAGCAACTAACGGGTCAGTGGGTTTTCGCCGGCTGAGCGCTAATTTTTCGGTGGCTTGTGCCGAAGTCAGGATCTGTTCACCTAGCTTTGAAATGGTCGGCGCATCAAACATGGTGCGTAGGGGTAGGTCAACATTAAATCGTTGGCGCACCCTGGCCACCACGCGTGTGGCCAGTAGAGAGTGTCCACCCAGTTCGAAGAAATCATCATGCAGGCCAATGTGTTTCAGGCCCAATACTTCCTGCCAAATCCGTTTTAATTCCAGCTGTGTGACAGTCAAGTTTTCATCAAATGTGTCTGAATTGGAGCGCGAAAAATCCGGGCTGGGGAGATTTTTTCGGTCTAATTTGCCATTGGGGCTTAGCGGAAGGCTATCTAATGGCATAATCACAGCGGGAACCAGGTAATTGGGCAGGGTCTGGCTCAGCCAGCTTCGAATTTCGGCTGGTGTGATGGCTGTGTCCTTTTGGAGAACCACATAAGCGGCCAGGTATTCCGGGTTAGGCCCAATGGGCTGCCCTACGACTGCCACCAAGTTTATGACGGGATGCCGGGCTATGGCGCTCTCAATTTCACCTGGTTCAATCCGGATTCCGCGGATTTTAAGTTGATGATCCACCCGACCGATAAATTCAAGATTACCATCATCCATTTCTCGAACAATATCGCCGGTTTTATATAAACGACCTAACTTACTGTCATTTGGCAAATTGATGAATTTATTTGCGGTAAGTTCGGGCTGGTCCAGGTAGCCACGCGCCAGGCCCGGTCCAGCAACGTATAGCTCACCTGACTGTCCAAGCGGAGTCGGTTGCAATTGTTCGTCAAAAATATGCACGCTAACGTTTTGAACAGGCTTGCCAAGGGGGATAATGCCACCTGCCAGGTCTGATGTTATCTCGGCGCAGGTGGTTACTGCTGTGCACTCGGTCTGCCCATAAGTATTGAATAGATGAGTAGTAGATGGCGCAAATTGGCGCCACTTTACCAGAAACTCCCAGTTTGCACGCTCTCCACCAATAATGACTACTCGTATATGGGGTGGAAGGGTCAGCCCTGTTTCGGCAACTTGTGCAACCAGTTCATGCCAGAAGGCAGTTGGGATATTGATAACGGTTACCTGCCATTTGGCACAATTTGATAAAAATTGCGGGATCGAATTGAGCATTTCCTCGGTTCTCAGAACCAGAGTGGCGCCGCTGGTCAGGCATGGAAATATTTCTTCAGCACTGGTGTCCCAACTGATCGAAGCAAATTGCAGCACCCGCTCACCAGCCCTAAGTTGGTAGGTTTGCCTGGCGGCCTGGGTATAGTTCACCCAACCCCCATGTTCCACCATGACTCCCTTGGGCTGGCCAGTAGATCCCGATGTGTAAATAACATAGGCCAGATCTTCCGGTCTAACCTGGCCGGTTGGATCTGAACAATTGTATTGCCTGATTTTTGCTTTTTCTATATCCAGACAAATAAGCTGACCATTGAATTGAGAAAATTTTTGCTGAAGATTGCTGCTTGTAACCAATGCGATTGCGCCAGAATTGGCAAGCATAAAACTCAAGCGCTCCACCGGATAGGTTGGGTCAAGTGGAACATAAGCCCCACCGGCTTTTAATACCCCCAGAATTGCAATGATCAGATCAATGGAACGCTCAAGGCAGATCGCCACCCGAAAGTCTTTCCCAACACCTATTGTTTGGAGATGATGGGCCAGTTGATTGGCTTCTTCATTCAATCTAATATATGAAATGCTTTGATCGCCCTGCTGCACAGCGATTGCATCAGGGCTTGATAATACTTGTTCGCTAAATAATACTGGTAAGGAAGTCATATTAGTTTTTTTATTCAATCTTAACTATAAAAAAATATCCTGGTGGCTGTTAATTTTGCAGGGACACCGTTTTCTAAAAAAAGAGGGCTGGTTCTTTTGCTATGAAGACAATTTTAGTCTGTTATTTAATTCCGTTGAAGTGCTTTTCGAAATTGATCCCAACTCGATGTGACCAATTCACGTTGGATGGTAAAAAGGGTTGCCAGATAAATCAAGCCGCCAATTGGAATGCTTAAGGCCAATTGCTGCCAGGCTCCCAGTGATGAACTGAGACGGATTACTAAGTAAACAACCACAGACATGACGGTTCCCGCCAAAAAAGCAGGGCTGATTGCTTCCAGAAGCTTGTAAACAGGTAATTTAATCATGCGGGTCGCAACATACAGACTGATGATAGTTCCTGCCAGGGCTACCAATGCTTGCATCCATCCAACCATGTCAATTGATTTTGCAATGGTGACGGCCCACCAAAGGGCTGGAATCAGCATGGCCAGTCGGATCAGTCCGAGCCATGTCAGGATTTGTGGGCGACCCTCAGCCTTGTAAATACTGCCTGTTGAATAACCCAGGGAAAGGATCAGTGTGTATAAAGCCAACGCTTGGACAACCGGAGCGGCAGCTTCCCATTTGGCCGAGAAAATTGCCGTGGTCAGCGGATAAGCAACAAGTGCCAGACCCAAACCAAGTGGAACAGTGATTAATGCCAGGTAGCGGGTTGATAGAAAAAAACCACGCGCCAGGCTGCCGGGTTCTTGACGCATGTGTGTGTACACTGGAAAAAGAACATTGCTCAATATTCGCGCGAACTGCAGAATCAACAGGTCGGGGAAGCGAAATGCAATTGTATAAAGCCCCAGAACGCTTGCGCCCAGGTATCTGCCGATCAACAAATAGTCGAGATTGACCAGGAAAATGGCAACGATATCCACTCCAATTATTTTTGAGCCGTAGCGCAATAAATCACGGGCAATTTGCCAGGAAAAAATTGGAGAGGGCGACCAGGGACTGGTCAACCAATAGGTAATAGATGAAACCAGTGTTCCCAGTAAGTATCCCCAGATCAGGCTCCATGCGCCGTATCCGAGCAGTGCAAAAATGACCGAAGCCAGCCCCTTGGTTAATCCCTGCATCAGGTCAGGGAGGAATATCCGGCCAAAATCCAGGCGTTTGTTCAAGACCGCGTCATGCGTGTCTCCCAGCGCCCGCAGGGGATAAACAAATCCAATCACCTGCATGACTGTTACCACACGATTGTCTCGAAAATAAAGACCAACCAGCGGAGCCAGCAGCCAGGTTATTCCAAAAATAACCAGCCCGATCAATAAATTCAGCCAAAAGCCGGTGGAAGTTGTCCGTTTTTCTTCTGGATAATAGATTAAGGCGGGCCCTATGCCAAGATCACTGATTACATCCAGAAAGGAAATGGCAGTCAGGGCATAGCCTACTACTCCAAAGTCGTCCGGACTTAGCAGGCGAGCCAGGATTGCGGTGCTGACTAAGACCATCAATTTACCTGAAAAGAAGGTCAGGTAATGCCAGACAGCGCCTTGAATGGTTGATTTCCCCAGGTTGCGTGGTTCTGTTTCACTCAAAGAAAATACTCCTAAAAAATAAAAAAATGACCAGTTTTAATTTCGTCAAAAAAACCAGGAGCACCCCGAATATTCTAATCCTACCGGGTTTTTGATCTGTATTCAGTAATTATTTCCAAGCCAATCAAGTTGAGGATGGATCTACCAGATATTTGATGGTGGTGTTGATGCTGGGCGCAAGACGCCGGGTTTTTTGTGAAGTGACCCATATTTTTCCAGCCCAAGGTGATAACATGCTTGAATTCGTATTTCAGCGCATGTTCTGAATAATATTTTCCCAATAACCGTCGAGATCGAATTGATGTCCATCATGAAATTCAACAGGCCAGATGGCTATATTTTTATCGTTTCTTTCCGCAATGGCTGAAGTATAACCGGGTTTTGTGTCAAAAGACCGTAAAAAACAGATATTTGACCCGTTGAGTTGGTCATGGATTTTAAGCAGGTATTCAGTTGAATCAAGGCGTGGAAAGGCACTGAAGCTGTTCAGGGTTTGTGGGTATTACAAATCGCTGGCATTGAACAGCAGCGGCGCGCCCGTCATCAGTTATTACGCTGAAGCCAGCGGCGGTCGTGACGCTTGCCTCGGCTTTGCCTGTGGGCAGTTATCGCCTGTTTGTGTGCGGCAGCACATCCATTCTTGATCTGTTGCTCAATCCGCTCGGCGACGGGGCAGATCGGACTTCTGATTTTACAGTGATAGCTATAAGTTCTGCCACTTTAGGCGAAAGGGGGGTGCGGGTATTTGGGATCCTGTTTTGCCCACCAGAATCTTCGATTAATGTCACTAAAGTGTGACCTAAGTTACATCAATTAAACTGGAAAGCTTGTATACTCTTTTTAAGAGTCAACTTTGATGAGATCGAAGGGGACGATTTAATACGATGAATATCGTGAAACGAAAAAGGCAAATCCGTTGAAAGGCGGAGCCGCAAAGTTATGGGTCTAAGATCGTGTTCGTCACGATTATGATTGCCAGACTGCCGAATATATTTTTATTTTTTATATTTGAGCAGGCTTTGGTTTTACCAGGCCTGCTTTTTATTTAAGGTAACCTGGCGCGGTCACAAATTGCGGTTTTCTGTCGTCTATCAGCTCGGCGAGCACTGGCGAAATTAGCGCCAATAAAACGGTGAAACAAGAGCTGCGGTAGGCAACTCTTGAAGATGATGAGAATGCTGAGGAGGCAAATTATGAAATCACGATCAAAACCCAGGCTGAGCGCTCTTTTCATTGCGCTGACCGTATGCCTGCTGAGCGCGGTGCTGACAAGCGCCGTTTATGCCGCCACCGTCACCACCAGCGTGGATAGCGGAGATGTGGTGGTGGAATACACTTCGCTGAAATTGAACAGCAGCGGTAACCCCGTCATCAGTTATATTGACGCCACCACCCAGGCGTTGAAAGTAGCGGTGTGCGGGAATGCCAGCTGTTCGGCAGGCAACACTCTTACCAGTGTTGCTTCCCCGGCGGGATATTCCAGCTCGCTGGTATTGAATAGCAGCGGCTTCCCCGTCATAAGTTATACGTCTATGATCGGAGGGCTTCTGAATGTAGCGGTGTGCGGGGATGCCACCTGCACGGCCAAAACTCTCACAACCGTGGATGACGGAGCCCAGTCTGGTTTTTCCAGCTCGCTGGCCTTGAACAGCAGCGGCTTTCCCGTCATCAGTTATTACGATATCACCAACGAAACCCTGAAATTAGCGGTGTGCATGAATGCCACCTGTTCGGGCACGGGCAAAACCATCACAACCGTGGATAGCACAGGGATTAATGATTCTTACACTAACCGGGCATTTACCTCGCTGGTATTGAACAGCCTTGGCTACCCCGTCATCAGTTATTACGATGTAACCAACAATGACCTGAAAGTAGCGGTGTGTGGGGATGCCACCTGCACGGCCAAAACCCTCACAACCGTGGATGAGACAGGGGATGTGGGGCTGTACGCCTCGCTGATATTGAACAGCAGCGGCTACCCCGTCATCAGTTATTATGATGTCACTAACGCTAACCTGAAAGTAGCGGTGTGCGGAAATGCCACCTGCACTGCCAAAACCCTCACCACCGTGGACAGCACAATGGATGTGGGGCAGTACACCTCGCTGGTATTGAACAGCAGCGGCTACCCCGTCATCAGTTATTATGATGGCAACAACCTCAACCTGAAAGTGGCGGTTTGCACGAATGCTACTTGCAGCACCAAAACCCTCAAAAACATAGATTACGTAGGGGATGTGGGAGAGTACACCTCGCTGGCATTGAACAGCAGCGGGGCACCCGTCATCAGTTATTTAGATTACACCAAAGGCGACCTGAAATTAGCGGTTGTCGACATGACCCCTCTGACGGTAGGATCTACAAGTGTATTGTCAACGTACACAACCACGGCGCCGAGCAGCTTTACGGTCACGTTCAGCGAGAATGTGAATAACCCGGCCGGCGATACAGACGCGAAGGATGTCACCAACCCTGCCAACTATTGGGTGGTGAATAAAGGCCCGAATGGCGTGCTGGATACCGTATCGTGCTCCGCCGGACTCGCAGGAGATGATACAAAAGCGACGGTCAGCGGCGTCAGTTACACCCCCAACACAGCTGTCGTGACG
The DNA here is from genome assembly GCA_903854805.1 of uncultured Anaerolineae bacterium. The sequence continues at coordinate 981 of CAINXK010000407.1, read as the reverse complement.
CTTGCCTCGGCTTTGCCTGGGGGCAGTTATCGCCTGTTTGTGTGCGGCAGCACATCCATTGTTGATCTGGCGCTCAATCCGCTCGGCGACGGGACAGACCAGACTACTGATTTTACAGTGACAGCTAAAAGCGCTGCCACTGCCAGCACTTTTTCCAAACTGCCCAAAACTGGCTTTGCCCCCAACCGCATATCCAGCATGCCGCAGCAGCCGGAGAGCGCCGCCTATACCAAAATGAGCGGGCTGTGGCTGGAGATCCCATTGCAAAAAGTGAAAGCCAACATTGTTGGCGTGCCGCAGGTCAATAATAACTGGGACGTGACCTGGCTTGGGCAGTCAGCTGGCTGGTTGAACGGTACGGCTTACCCCACCTGGCTGGGCAACTCGGTGCTCACGGCGCATGTCACGGATGCCAATGGACTGCCGGGACCTTTCGCAAATATCAAGAACCTGGACTATGGCAATCAGATTGTGGTGCACCAGTTCGGTGAAAAATACACTTTTGAAGTGCGCGAATCAAAGATGGTTTTCCCCGGCTCAACGAGTTATGCATTGGGCCACCTGGAAGGTCATTCTTACCTGACGCTGATCACCTGCCAGGGCTACAACTTCCTGAGCGACAGCTACATGTTCCGGCGAGTGGTGCGGGCGGTGCTGGTCAAGGTGGAAGCGGATAAGTAAACCGGTTTTTCACTCAAGCCCTAATCAATGGCCTATGTTTGCATCCCTCAATTCCTTTAAGTTAGCGCCTATGGGTCTTTCCCCCCTTGCCGCCATTGGATAAATCGCAATACCGCATAAGTTTCTTTTTTATATCTTTATCACCAACGTGGTTTCCAAGCTTTTACCGTTAAGCCCGCAAGGAACCCCAATTGGACGCGGATTTTCGCGGATGTACGCGGATAAACCAAAAGATTTTTGCTTTTTCCGCGCTTGTCGGCGCTCGTCCGCGTCCCAAAAGAATTTGAATAAGCAAGTTAT
>CAINXK010000406.1 GCA_903854805.1 uncultured Anaerolineae bacterium | reverse complement strand
GAAGTGTGGAGTATTAATAATATATTTGGAAGAATTCTGTTCAGTGAGCTACCCCTTTAGTAGGTAAAAAATGATTCTAAAATGTATTTGCCGGATAATGGTTGGGCAAACCCAGTCTTTCCAGCAATCTACTCACTCAGGTTCTTCCCGGTCCGGAACGCATTGGGTCCATCCCCAATCAGCGGATAGATTGCTTCAGATGGGAGAACAGTGCCTTTGAATTGATGACATTTCTCAGAATGGTTGACCAGAAGATGTGCTCAGCAGATCGAAACCACGTCTTTATTTAACTTTTACCCGAAGATTGCAATTAAAAACCTGAAAAATCTCAATATGGGCCTGTTGATACTCAAGCCAGTTTGTGGTGTTATTTGATGAGATTACCTACTTTTTCAACCACTTCATTGACTGGCCCTGATGCGTCAATTATATAGCCATCTGGTTGTTGCTGTATAAAATATAAATAAGCATTGCGTAACCGCTCAATCTCCTCTACCGGAGCTTCCTGTTTGCGGCTTAGTAGGATCGATACAGGCGCATCCAGAAGAATATACATTTCAGGCAGGGGCAGTAATGTGCGCAGGCTCTTTGCGATAATTTCCGGCGCACCGTAGCGATATTTCAAGGGGTCGACCAGGATATCGTCGAAATAGAACCGGTCACAAAGGACAACATGGCCACTGATAAGCCGGGGCAAACAAAAAAGAAGGTAATTCCACCACCATTCCAGGGCCCTGAATAATATCTTCAAGATGGATATTAAAGCGCCCCTGGGTTTATATGCATGATTCTGAATTTTTCTGCTCGGATCTGGTTTGTAACCTGGGCGGAAGCCTTGGTGGAAACAAACTTTTTTTGAACCGGACAACGCTGGTAAGAGTGCATCTATTACAGTTGTTTTACCAGACCCGTCCACACCGATAAGTGCGACCAATTTTCTTCTAATCGTATGCATACGATAAATCCTACTCTCATTATTGATAACGATAAAAGTCCTATTAAAAAGATTTTACACCAAATACCCTGATTCCGTATCACTCAATCAGCCGGTTTGACATTATTTGAGGTAGTTTATGCAGTAATGGCTGATCTTGCACCTGGTTTGGGATTGGCCACTACACGATGATCGATTTGTGGGTGTCAGGGTTTGTATTAATGTTTGCTCATGGGGGCCCAGATCCAGTCCTTATCCATCGCAACGATTGCCTCTGCAAATGTACGATAATCGTCGGTTTGCTCCGTAGGTGTTTATTTTTGGCAAGCCAGGCTGTAAAGAATTGGTTGGCTGAAGGGAAAAAAGGGGTTTTTGGGCAAACCTTTGATTCGCATTCGCTTGCGTGGATAAATCAGATTGGTTTTTGAAAAACCGATCAATCTGTGATTAGAACCTGAAATTTGATGCGAATTGTGTGGTTTGTTTTTGGCAATCCGGTAAGTCCCGGGACCCACCAGCTTTACTGCTTCGGTCCCCGAGTGCAGGCGATCCATGCAGTTCGCGGTTGTTTGCCAGACCTGCTTGCTGGCAGTTTCTAAAAGCCCGTCCTGGTTTGAATTAACGAAAGCCAGGATGGGCAGGTTATTTGTGAGTATTATCGTGGAATGGGATACATCGATAAGTTTGGTTTGAAGGTGGAAGGTTTTCTGGTGGTTGGCGTCTCTGATACAGAGTATGCCGAAAAACCCATTTTCAAGAGCAGTTCAATAACGTTCTCCAAGCTATCGAATGTACGGATTTGATTTCTTTTCTTTGCCCACAGTTGTCTCGGGACCATGGCCTGATAATAGTCGGGTTTCATCTGGCATGCTGTAAATCTGTTCGTGGATGCTTTTTTCGAGGGCATCCCAGCTACCGCCGGGCAAGTCGGTGCGCCCGACTGAGCCGGCAAAGATCAGGTCGCCACAAAAGCAGACAGCGGTTTCCGCGCAATACAAAACCACGTGTCCGGCTGTATGTCCGGGAGTGCAGCGGATCTCTATGATGTTATCACCCAGGCGCAAAATCTGTCCCTGGGTAAAGTCGATGGTTGGTTCGGGGCCCGGATCAATGTTGTAACCGAATAAGGGACCGCCGCCTGCGGCCTTCCACAGGTCATGATCAGCGGGATGCAGGGCTACCAGCGGCAGAGGGTTGAGGGCATCGGCAATGGCAGCTGCGCCGCCGATATGGTCAAAGTGGGCGTGGGTATACCATAAGTGGGCAATCCGCCAACCTCGTTTCTGGGCTTCTGCCAGGATGATCTGTCCATCCCAAGCCGGGTCAATCACGGCGGCAGCGCCGGTCTGGCTGTCAGCGATCAAATAGGCATTGGTTTCCACCGGGCCGAGTGTAAAGGTCACAATTTCAAGGGTCATGGGGGCTCAATCTATGATTTCAAGGGTTGGTTGGATCTGGTCTCGGGTTGTGTGTGGAGCAAAGACCAGACTAAGGAAAACTCCCGCAATAATGGCGGCAAGCGCAATTGGATAAACGGAGGTCTTATCTTGCTGGTATAGAAATCCAGCTGCGATTGGTCCTATGATCCCGGTCAGGCCCAGCACGGTTTCTGATATGCCGAAAGCCAGTCCCATTTGAGATTCTTGAACAAGTGGACGGATTTGGGCCAGGTACAACGAACGTGCCGCTCGGAAGCCGCCAAGTAAAAAATAGGAAGCAGCAAACCAGCCATAGCCGTTCATCTGCCAGATCAACCCGCTATAAATGCCGACCCCAACCTGCCCGAGCATAAAGCCCAGGCGCGCATCCAGAAATCCGAGCAAAAATGTCAGGGCTGTATTGCCAATTCCACCGATTGTTCCCAGTAAACCAATTTTCTCAAGTGAAAGTCCGCGTACATCTTGTAGGAACTTGGCAGTAAAGGGCTGGGGTAGATACATGGCCAGCATGACTACAAAACCCAACCCTATAAACCCAAGATAGCGTCGGTTTGTCAATAGGCTTGGGCGTGGGGTGGCTGGATCGTGATGGTCACGGGGCTGCGGTGCGATCATGATCAGAAAGAAGGTGGAAATAATGAACAAAATACCTGCAACGTAGTAAACGCTGCGCAGTCCATAATGATCACCGATCCAACCGCCTGTGAAGGGACCGAGCACCATGCCCAGGTT
>CAINXK010000405.1 GCA_903854805.1 uncultured Anaerolineae bacterium | reverse complement strand
GCATTTTCAAAACCATCCGCCAAAACTCCGCCAGCGGTGAAGCCCATCGATCCACTTACTCTTGAGCAGCAAAAACATGATGGTCGGCATTTTCAAAACCATCCGCCAAAACTCCGCCAGCGGTGAAGCCCATCGATCCACTTACTCTTGAGCAGCAAAAACATGATGGTCGGCATTTTCAAAACCATCCGCCAAAACCCCGCCAGCGGTGAAGCCCTCGAACAAGCTTGATATTCCCTCCATTGAAAACAGTGGCACAAATATTTATTTTCATCTGCTAATTGAGGGAGAACCGTTTAAACAGCAAGAGCACGCAATGCGTGCTCTTTTGCCGGTGGCTGATGGATGCGGGTTGGCCTTTTAGGCCATGACAGCTTTGATGCCGAGGGTGTTCATGAGTTCGCTGCCAAAGTGTTGCAGGCGCCAGGGGCTGCCTATCAGCACTTTTTCGAGTGCTTCGCTGTTGCGCGGATTCTGTTCGGCCAGCGCGCTCATGTAAATGCGCGGCAGGATCACGTCTGATTCCACGCCCATTTCTTCGGCTTTTTTCTTGCGCCAGGCTTTCAGGCGCTGCAGGCGATTGAGTACGGCATCTGGAATTCTTTCAACTTCGGTGGCCTGGACCAGGGGGGCGTTGAGACCGCGCTCCACGGCTTCAACCATCGACCGGCCGAAGCGCTGCAGCTGACGTTCTGATAGGCCGGCGTTGGCCAGTTGATCCATGCTGCGTGGTTCAGCTTGGGCCAGTCTAAGCAGGATGCGATCATCGACCACCTTGAAAAGCGGGCGGTTGAGCCGGGCGGCGACTTTTTCGCGGCTGAGGCATAATTCTTTGAGGATGGTTTGCTGGCGGGGGCTGAGATCCTGGCGGCCATCGATGCGTTCCCAACCGGCCCGGACGACACGGTGTGGGTGTCCATTGTGGACAAAACAGCTGCGTTGGAAGTCTTCATTGGCCAGTTCCCAGCGGCCTTTTTCGCGCAGCTCGGCTTCAAGAATGTCGCGCAGTGCGATCAGGTAGTGAGTATCCAGGCGGGCGTAATCGATCAGCGAGTTGGTCAGCGGGCGCTGGCCCCAGTCGGCTTTCTGGTTGTGTTTATCCACATCCACGCCAAACTTTTCTGAGAGCAGGCTGGCAAGCCCGACTTGTTTGTAACCCAGGGTGCGGGCGGCGAGCATGGTGTCGAAGATGCTGTTAAAGCTGAAGTCGAAATCACGCTGTAAACCGAGCACATCGTATTCGGCGGCATGGAAGATGATCTCGATGTGTGGGTCATGGAATATGGGCGCCAGGTAGGTTAGATCGTCCAGCGCCAGGGGGTCCACCAGGTAATCAACAAGTGGGGTGGAGAATTGGATCAGGCAGACACGTTCTTGAAATGCGTGCAGCGAGTTGGCTTCTGTGTCAACCGCCAGGCGCGATTCACGTGAAAGCAGTTCCGCCAGATGTTTGAGGGCGGTGGGTGTATCAACCAGAATGGGGGGTGAGAGTGGTAAGATCATGGGGTGATTATAAGGCTGATTTAGCCCCGATGCCTTTCAGCTTTTCCATAACAAGGCCATCTTCGCCGTCGGTATAGTATTTTGCCCAGCGGTCGATGTTGGTGTAGCCGGCCATCCTGTACATGCGGATGGCTTCTTCGTTGCTGATGCGCACGCATAGGTGGATGAGATCGGTGGGCAGCCGGTTTTCGCAGGTTTCGAGCAGTGTGCGTCCAATGCCTTTGCCACGATATTCAGGCAAAACGCAGATGGTGGCAATCCAGGAGATACCTTCACGTGGGCGCGGGTCTCCGGCCACAAAGCCAATCATCTGGCCGTTTTCGACAGCCTTGAGCCGCACCGTGTCTGAAAAGCTGAGCACGCTGACCAGGTCCAGCAGTGGCCAGGCGTCGGTTGGGAAACAGACTTTTTCAAGGTGGCGCAGGGCGTTGATATCGAACAAGTTGGCGGGCAGGATTTCCATAGTACCGTGATCTGGCAGAGGCCGGGTGATTGATGCGTGGTTAGGGATGCTCCGGTTTTTTTTGAGCGGCTCAACTTTACCAGATGCAGCCAAAAAGGACAAGTCTACTGGAGATTTTGCGATAATTTTTCGGATTTCGCCCGGCGTCCGCCCCCACCAACACCCATCTGTAAAGGCGCAGGGCGTCCGCCCCGGCCTCATCCACCGGAATGTGTCAATAACAGCCCATCCCCGCTGCTAGCCGCACCAAGTTGTTCTGCTGCCAGGGCGGGGATGGGTGTTAAGGTTTACCGGCTACTTTTTGATGCTGAAGTTTTCAAGCAGGCTGGTGAATTCCAGCGGGAAGATATACTTGGTGGCAGGGCTCATGCCCAAGGCCTTGAGGGTTTCAAAGTATTGCAGGGTCATGGTCTGTTGTTGGACTGCCTGGGCTGATTCGTTGATGGTTTTTAGCGCGATGGCGAACCCGTCGGCTTTAAGGGTTTGGGATTGACGCAAGCCTTCGGCTTCCAGGATGGCGGATTGTTTTTGACCCTCGGCGCGCAGGATGGATGATTGTTTTTCGCCTTCGGCGACGTTGATGGCGGCCTCACGCGTGCCGGTTGATTCGGTCACGACTGCCCGGCGGATGCGCTCGGCAGACATCTGGCGGTTCATGGCGTCCTGCACTTCCCTGGGTGGAATGATCTCGCGGATCTCAACATTGGTGACCTTGACACCCCAGCGTTCGGTGACTTCATCCAGGCGGGTGCGCAGCATATTATTGATGTGTTCACGCTCTGAGAGTACATCGTCGAGCGGGATGCCACCGATCACAGCCCGCAGGGTGGTAGCGGCGATACCTGCGGCGGATAGTTCAAAGTTGCCGACCTTCAGGACCGATTCGGCCGGGTCTAAGACCTTGTAGTACCACAGGAAATCGATCGAAATGGGGGCGTTATCTTTGGTGATGGAAGTTTGGTGCGGAACTTCGCGGATCTGTTCACGCAGATCGACCATCTTGGCCTGGTCGACGACCGGGATCAGGATGATCAGCCCCGGGCCTTTGGCGCCCAGGCAGCGTCCAAGGCGAAAGATCACCAGTCGCTGGTATTCAGGTACGACGCGGATGGAGCTGGCCAGTAGGATTACCAGCACAAGAACTACAAAGCCGGCCACGCATAAAAGTACGGTAAGAGTGGAATCCATAGATTTTTCTCCTTGGTGTGATTATTTTGATGCTATTTCCACGAGCAAGACAAAGCCATCTCGTTTGAGAACCCGTACCTGGCTGCCGGCTGGGATGGGCAGGGCACTGCGTGCCGACCACAATTCGCCCCCGGCTTGTACCGAGCCGTTGGCGAATATTT
>CAINXK010000404.1 GCA_903854805.1 uncultured Anaerolineae bacterium | reverse complement strand
GATTCGGCGGCCAGGGATTGGGTGATGCGCAGAACGGGTTTTGCGCCATAGCGAGCTGAGAGCAGGTCGAAGATGGCATCCAGAGAGGTAAGGTTCAGTTCGCCCAGCAGGGTGCGCAGGGATTCAAGCCCAGGGCCGCTGGGAAAACTTACCAGCCCATATAGCTGGGCAATTCGGGTGTAGATGGTTTTGAGCTCATTCATGATCTGCCCATCGGCCAGGTCACCATAGTTGCGCACGTTGATGCGGCACAGGACTGCTTTTAAGATGGTTTGCTGAGTGGAGATAATGCCGGCGGTGCCGAGCAGTTTGAGCAGGGTGGGCACGCAGGCTTCACCGGCTCTGACCAGGATTTCTTCGGCGTTTTTGCGAATCTGCGGGCTGGGGTCTGCCAGGGTGCTGGCGATCAGGGCGTAGGCGCGCTGTGGGACGGGCGCAGAGATGATGGTCGAATTTTGCGTAATGGCCGGGTTTGTGCTGAGGCGTTCCAGCGTGTTCAGCATCAACAGGCGTGCTTTTTCGAGCGGATCTTTCAGGATCAGGGGGGCGACGGCCAGCGTGGCTTGGACAGTCAGAGCGGGCAGCGGGTGGGCCGAGCGGGTTTCCAGCGCGGCAATTGCTCGCTGTCTGACCTCGTCAGAGCTATCTTGCAGGTGGGCCAGGATGGGATCGAGCAGACTCGGCTGGCTGCCTGTCAGGGCTCCGAGTGCGCCCAGGGCACAGCTGCGCGCGCCGGGGTCTGGATCCTGGAGCAGTTGTTGCAGGGCTGTTTCGGCGCGTTCGTGGTAGGTAGGATTATTGGAGTTGAGCAGGGCTGCCAGGGCCTGGCTGCGAATTTCGTAATTGATGGTTTGACCGGGCAGGCTGCCATGGGTATCTTGCAGCAGCCAGATGGCTTGTTCCAGAAAGGCCGGGCTGGCGAGATCCGCAGCCTGTTTGAGCCCGCTGAAGGCTGCCAGACGCACATTTTCATCCGGGTCGCGCAGGAAGGATGTGTAAAAGCGCACCAGTGAGCTGCTCGAGATGGATTGGATTTCGGCGGTGGCGATGGCATCGATGATCCCGGCGCGCAGGGGGGCGGCGCTTTCTTTGGCCTTCATTTCCAAAATGGGCAGCACGGAGGTGCCGGCGGTTTCGGTCATGATGCGCGCGATCAACAGGATGACGGCATCGTCATTACTTTCGACCAGCTTTTTAAGCAGGATGGTTTTGGCCGCCGGGTTGGCTGAGAGGGTAATGTCGCCATCGGCTGGTAGTAGGGAAGCGTAGTCTTCCTGTTCCAACAGGGTGATCATGGTGAGTGAGTATAATTTTCGCAGGATCAGGCTGCTGAGCAGATAAGCCAGGGCTGGTAAGCCCAGCAGAACGGGCAAGAATAAATTGGGCGGCAGCAGCTTGCCGAATTCTAGCCAGGCGCTGCTGGCCAGCAAGCCCACAGGCAAGACCAGCCCGTCGATGAAGGAACGCGAACGGCCCTTGACGCGCGCGGGCACGGCGTTATAGAGCAGATTGTTGGTTGATTCCTGGGTGGAGTAGCGGAAGGTGTTGCGATCGAAATGCGCCAAGGCGCCGCTGGCGAGCGAGAGCGGCGAGACCAGTACTGCGCCGGAGATCAGAAAGGTGCCGAAGGGGAAGATGGCATTGGCATTGCCAACCCCGATTTTGGTTACCACCCGGCTGAATAGGAATAACTGCACCGGAAGCATGATCAGGTTGGTGATGCCATTCAGATAGCCGATGAAGTTGGTCATTTCGGCGCGGGTTTTAAATTGTTGGGCGAAGATCTTGCCGCCTTCATAGTTCAGCAGGGCAAAAACAATCACCATCAAAAAAGTTGAGAGCGCCAGCCAGCGTAAATAATTTGACGACGAGACGTATTGGAAGCCCTCGCGAATATTCTGGCGATAGGAAATATGTTGTTTGCGGGGCTGGGTGCGGATGGGGGTGGAGCCGGTTGCGAGTGATTCGCGCGCGATCAGCTTGTTCATCACCAAAGAGAGCAAGGCGATGATCACCAGGGTGACCACCCAGAGCAGGATGATGGCAGTCGGGGCCAGGATGCGATTAAGCAGTGGGATGGTCAGCCCGGCTACGATGATGGCGAAGCGCGAGGCGGCATTGATGACCGGCACAATCCGTTTGGAGGCGCGCGCATCGTAGAAGTCGCTGGCATAGTTCCACCAGTGGAGAATGAAGGAAGTGCGCACGGCGCGCACCAGCACATATAGGATGGTGTAGGCCAGGATCTGGTTGACTTGCAGCAGCAGCATTCCCAGACCAATGGCGAGCGAAGCCAGCGCGCAGACCGCCACGAGCAGTTTTTGGTTGGAGGTCTGGTCTACGAAAGCGGAGTAAACTGCTGTGGCGATCAGCGAGACAAGCGCGTGCAGAATGAAGACCTGCGAGAGACGGCTGACCCCGGCCAGGAAGTAAAAAGATGATTCGATGATGGTTTCAGCCCAGGCTGTGCCGGTGATGAAGAGAAAAAATATCAACACAAGCATGAAGACTTTTGCGCCTTCACCTGAACGGAGATTGAACAACCGGCTGAAAAATCGATTCATGCTACTGCTTACCTATCAGGTTGGTTCGGCAGATGGGTACCTGCGCGGGCAATGTAACTTACGGTGACCTGGTTCTGATCACTGGCGTGGCGGGTAAAAGAGCAGGTGGTAGCTGATCGCTGGTAGGAAGAGCGAAGAGCTATCACCTGCTTTCTGACCTGTTCTTTAGCTGTCAGAATTTTCCTGGCGTTTTCTGCGGATCTGCTTTGCTTTGCTGGTCAGCTCCTGGAAGAAGTCGCTTTCGACGATTTCGGCTACATTTTTTTGTTTCTTGCCTTCATCGATCACGATTTGCAGTTCGTCAATTTGTTTGCGCAGTTCGGTCTCGCGTAGTTCAACATCCAGGGCATTGCGCACGGCGATGGCTGCCTGCCCGGCGATCAACTCCAGGACGCGTTCATGGTCGGGGGTGAAGCTGCCCGGCTTGGCACTGACGAGTTCGATCAGGCCGATAATTTCATCCTTGAAGAGCAGGGGCACTCCCAGGTAAGATCTGGGTTGGAAGTCATCCCATTCGCGTGCGTAATCTATTTTTATATCCAGGAGCTTGCTCAGGTCTGGGACTAGCACGCTGATGCTTGCGCGGCTGCCATCGGCAGAAATCTGATTTGATTCGCGCTTGTCAAAGAACTGTTGGATGTGCGCTTCTGCGCGGGTGTGGATGGCTGGCCGGTCGTCCTGGTCCCAGACACGGTTGAGATAGAAGCCGCGCCCATCCGCAGTGGCGCGAGTGTACAGCTCGTCTTTTTGGGGATCGTATAACAGCACCAGGGCGCGGTCGTAGGGTACCACCTTGCGCAGCGAATTGAGCACCAGGGTCAGGGTGTTGCCGATGTTGAAGCTGGATGAGATGGTGCGCGAGACGATGTTAATGGTGTGTAGTTCTGAAACACGCGCGTGCAAGGCTTTGACCATGTTGTTGAAAACCAGCGCCAGGTGGCCAACTTCATCACCCTGCTGCATGACCGTTGCGAACCCGGCTGGGTCAAGGGTTTCGCCCCTTTCGACAGATTGGGCCGCCAATGATAATTGACCCAGGGGCTGAGTGATGACGCGTGCCAGGATGATGGCGATAATGATGGCCAGGATGCCGATCACGAAGACGCTGATCAGTATGCGCTGGGCTACTTCGTCAAGCGGCGCTGTGAACTCTTTCTTGGCCTCGTCTACGCCTACACTCCAATTCAACTGCTTGGTGTTTGCAATACCTACGATGCGCTCGCTGCCATCGGATGGTAGTTTGTAGGTGGCATGCCGGACAATATCGGATTCTCCAGCGATGGCGGCCAGTGGAGCAAGGTTCAAGCTTTTGACTTTGCAGTCTGTCAGGTTTTTGGGGTCTTCACAGCCGCTGATCATGAAGCGCTGCCCCACTTTGAGTTGGGTTTCATCGGTAAGTGGGATCAGGCTGTGGTAATACCAATCGGGGTTGGGGTGCGAGACGACCACGCCATCCTGATCCAACAGGAAAGCGTAACCGGTCTTGCCGGCTTTGAATTTATTGATGATATCGGTGATGGCTTCGCCTTTGAGCTTGATGATGGCGACGCCGATGGGCTTGCCGATGGCGCCCATGACTGGCGCAGAAAAATAAAACCCTAATTTCTTGCTGGTGCGTCCCACCAGGACATCAATGTATGGATTGCCCTTCATGGTTTGAAGGTAATAAGCCCGGTTGGCAAAGGTCTGGCCCTCAACAGTGGGTACGGTGCCGAGCTGCTTGGAGATGACAACTTTTCCTTTGGCATCCAACAGGTAGACGTATTCGTATTGTGGGTTGGTTTCAAGGATGCGTTGAAGCGATGCCGAAACCGAAGCGCGGGTTGCGGGCGACGGATTGCTTGAATTTGCGAGCAGGTCGATAATTTCATTGTCACTGCCCAGCTGCGAGGCGGAAATGACGTTATCGAGCATTAACTGGTCGAGGCGTTCAGCCGTGGCGGCAGCCAGTAGTTCAAGGTTGCGGTATTCTGAATTTTCGATGGTGCCACGACTGACTGATAAGCCATAGTATGCAGTGATGATGACCGGGATTAAGGATGCCACCAATAAGGCTGCGGCAATCTTGATCATGATGGGCCAGTTCCTGGGGTTTAAATAAAAGAACATAAAGCCTCCAAACTAATTTGTTGCGAAGACTTCAGCCGCTGCAACAGTCGTAATGACGGCTGAAGCCGTTTTGTAGGATTTATTTCTGGCGACGGGAAAACCACAGGCCATCCCGAAAAGGAAGCAACATGCTATCCAGGTTGGGGTGGGTGGCGACGGCCTCGTTATAGGCCTGGATGCCCTTGACCTGGTTGTATTCGCTGGGCTGCATGACCTTGCCCTGGCAAAATGCATTGTCGGTTAACAAAAAACCACCTGGGGCCAAATACGCAACGCTCAGATCGAGCAGTTTTAGCGCCAGGCCAGGGTCCTGGGAAAAATAAACATGCTTCATGACATCCTGGAAAATGACATCATATTGTTGTTCGGGGGCTGGCTGTTGGTCTGAGCGCAGTAGATCAAAAACATCGCCGGTGATGATTTCCACCTGACTTTCCACGCCGGCGCGGCGCACAAACTCGCGGGCCCGTTCTGCGCGGGCCGGGTCGATCTCGATCGAGGTGATGTGTCCTTGCGGGCCGATCACGCGTGTCAGCCAGATGGCTGAATATCCGATCGCCGTGCCGATATCCAGCACCTTGAGGGCGCGTGGATGATGCATAGAGATCAGCCCAGCCAGGATTTTGCCTTCCAGCGCACCGATGATCGGGACTTTTTCCTGCTCGGCGATTTTTTCGATTTCGTGCAGAACTTGCTGCAGGGGGCTATCTACTTCCTGCAGTTTCATGATCTGCAAGGCATATTGTTCCAACAAATCATCAGAGACTTGCGGAACGATTGGCAGGGCGGTTTGCTCCATCAGTTGTTCTCCCAAAAATGAATAACGATAAATCCAAAAGCTACCAACTTCTCAAGCTCTTATTCCATGATGCGGTCAGCCAGCTGTTTGTACAGTTTGGTGACGGGGTGATCTGGATAACGCATGGAGAAGATGCCCGCAGAGGCCAGGGTCATCAATTCGTCGGTATGGGGTACAACCACTGAGACTTCGCAGCTGTACAGCTTTTCGATACGCTGTTTGACTTCGTTGAGCAGCATGACCGGGACTTTGTTGACCATCAGGAGCATCTGCGGGATGCCCAGTTTGCGGGCCACTTCGACTGTCACGCTGGTGCCCTGGTAGTCCTGTTGGTCTGGACGCAGAATCAGCACCAGGGTATCTGAAATGGCGATCGAGAGCAGGGTCTCTTCATTTAAACCTGGGTGTGTGTCAATGATCAGCATATCGAGGTTAAGATTTTTTATGAGCGCTTCGAAGCCGTCGTTTAGCAGGCCAACATCATAGCCTTCGCGCAGTACGCGGGCAATTTCGCCGGCTTTGATGCTGGATGGAACCAGGAAAACCTTACCTTTGACCGCCGGTCCGAGCGAGGCGGTGACGTCGTGGGCGGTCTCTTCGATCCGGCATTTGCCCCACAGGTAGTCGTTCAGCGAGCGGCCTACATCCTGGTCGTCAAGCCCGAAGAGTACGTGAATGCCGGGGGATTGGATGTCAGTGTCGACCACGCCGACCCTTAACCCTTGCACGGCGCACAGATAGGTTAGATTTGCACTGGTATTGGATTTACCCGTGCCGCCGCGAAACGAATGTACTGAGATTATTTTGGACATACAGCTCCTCCGGAAAAAACGCCAACAATTGACGGTGATGAATTAGCTAAAATCAAGGTAATTTTTGTCACATTTGTATGTAAATTTTACCACCATAGTATGACAAATCAGTGACATTTTATCCTAAAATATGCGGTATTGTAAAATATTAGTGTTAAGGTTTTATGCAGGTTGTCGATTTCTTGATGTCAAGGCTGATTATGCTGCCTAACTTGCCTGGCTGTGTGGGCGTTTTAATCGCGAACACCTGCCGAATGGACGAATGACACGAAGTTAATTATGAAGTACCGCGAAATGTCTGGATGGTAAATGCCTACGGGACGGTGTCAGCTCAGGTGGTGGGCTGGGTGGAGCTTCGGGCGCCGGTGGGTGTGCGCCTGGCTCTCAGGGGCAGGATTACAATTGCTTAACAAAATAATAGATTTGGCTGAATCCGTAATAAAATCAAATCTTAAATTCAAGGTTTCTGTCCAGGCGATCGCCTGGATGTGGACAACCCTTCGATCCTTGGTAGTCTGGCCTGCAGGTAACGGAGCAAGTTAATGAGGCGTTTTCTTTCCTTTTTTTATGCGAATTCATGGTTGGCGGCGGGTTTGCTTGTGCTGGCGGGGGCAGTGATTAGCTGGGGTATGCTGCTGCGGGTCGATCAGCAAATGCGTGCGGATTTCCTGGATCAGACCCGCCTGTTTTCCCAAACTTTTCACAACGAACAGATCAAAACGCTCTCCGGCTCAGCGGCTGATCTATCCGCACCGGTGTACCAGGAATTCAAGCGCGAATTTAGCGCCATTCAAAAAGCAAATCCACGCTACCGCTTCTTGTATCTGATGGGACGCAAGCAAGACGGTAGTATTTTTTTCTTTGCGGATTCAGAGGCCAGTACATCACCTGACTATTCCCCGCCCGGGCAGATCTACAGCGAAGCGCCTGAAGAGATCAAAATTGTGTTTGATCAGCATGTGCCAACTGTGATCGGCCCGATTTCAGACCGTTGGGGTACCTGGATTTCGGCGCTGATGCCGCTGATCGACCCGCTAAATGGGCAGATTTTGGCAGTTGCCCGGATTGATATTCCGGTTAGCTCCTGGTATCTGGAGCTGGCCTCGCGAGTGGCACTGCCAGCGGGACTCGCGCTGGTGATCTTGATCGGGTTGGGGATGGCTTTTTATGTTTTTAAGCCCGAATTGAAAGACCCGACCCGCCCGATCTTAAACCGCCTGCTGCCACCGATCGCCCTGGTCATGATCTTCCTGGTTGTGTTTACCGAGACACTCTTCTGGCAGATGCAGACACAAGCGCTGAATGAACAAATCGCGGGCCAGGTTGCAGATGTGAGTCTTAACCTGCATACAGCATTGGAGCAGCAAACCAGCGCGTTGGTCATGCTGGCGCAGCCGTTGGTTGCCAGCCCAGGGGTGCAATCGGCCCTGCTGGCGCAGGATGCAGCCCGCCTGACTGCCGATTGGCAGCCGCTGTTTGCGCAGTTGCAGCAAGAATCAGGTCTGGGACATGCTGGCTTTTTGGATGCGCAGGGCCATTGCCTGGTGCATTTTGACAGCCCGCAGGCCTGCGCCGATCAGGTGGATGGCCACGCCGTCTGGGATGGTCTGGCGCTGGACCAGCCAGTCTCTGGTCTGGAATTAGACTCGCTGGGCAGGTTTTGGTTGTGGCTGCGCCAGCCGGTTTTTGCACAGGGCCGGTTGGTTGGTTATCTGGAAATGGGCAAGGATATCGAGGCGATCCTGAAATCAGTGAGCTCACAAACTGCATCCCAATTGGCACTGGTGATCAATAAACAGTACCTGGATCAGGCAAAGTGGGAAGCAGGTCTGCGTTCACTGGGCCAGCAGCCAGATTGGATGCGCCTGGCGAACGGCGTTGTTGCCTACAGCTCGATGGGCAAGCTGCCAGACACCATTGTAACTTGGGCGGATGGTCTGGCTGGAGAGATGTTTGCCGGCAGCCCGCAACAGGATATTACCAGCAACGGTCAGTCCTGGCGGGTGGCGGCCCTGCCGATGCGCGACGCGCTTGGACGCATGGTGGGTAATTTGCTGGTGATGGTGGATATCAGCGTAAAACAGGCCGAGGTTATGCGCGGCATGAGCCTGGCTGGTGTTGTTGGTGGGCTCTTATTGGTGTTGTTGCTGGCGATAATCTTCATCCTGCTGCAGCGCACAGACCGCTTCGTTTATCGGCAGCAGATCAAGCTGCAGGAAAGCGATCTGCAGTTTCATAATATTTTTCTGAAACACAGCGCAGCCATGCTGCTGATCGAACCGAGATCGGGCCGGATACTGGAAGCCAACGGCGCTGCCTGCCAGTTTTATGGTTATACAGATGAACGCCTTAGATCGATGTCTTTCGATCAGATCAACAATAATGCCCCGGGGCAAGTGGCGCTGGAGCTTGCCAGCGCGCTTGGGCGCGAGCAAAACTATTTTCAAGGCTCGCACAAGCTGGCTTCGGGTGAGACCCGCGAAGTGGAAACCTATTCCAGCCCGGTTGATTTTGGCGGGGAACCGGTTTTGTTTGCGATTGTCCACGATATTACTGAGCGCCGCCAGGCTGAAGCTGCCCTGCAGCTGGAAAAAACAGCCCTTGCCAAGCTGCTGTCGGTTTCGTCCGGATTTCTGGAAAACCCTGAGCTGGAAATTAATTATCAAGAGATCGCAGACGATCTTTTGGAGATTACCGGCGCGAAGTACAGTATCTTCAACCAGTATGCTGAAAACGGCCTGGATTTTCAGACCGTGGCGATTGCCGGTTTGGGGGATCAAACCAAGAGGGCAAATTCCTTCCTGGGTTTTGATCTGCTTGGGAAAAAATGGGCGCACGACCCGCTGCGCGCGGCCAAGATCAAGGAGAAGAGCATCACGCGCTTTGCATCCCTGTTTGAACTGAGCGGGGACGGGCTTCCGCAGCTGACCATGAAGATGCTGGTAAAGGCTTTTGGCCTGGGCGAGGTGGTGGTTGCGAAAATCGTAGCGCATGAAAAAATGATCGGCGATTTCACGATTGTGATGCCGCTTGGCAAAAGCTTTAATTCTGATAAC
Source organism: uncultured Anaerolineae bacterium (assembly GCA_903854805.1). The sequence goes on along the minus strand of CAINXK010000404.1, from coordinate 2,148 downwards.
CAGGTCTTCATTTATATACGCCAGGTAGGGCTGCTGTTACAGCGCAAACGCGTCGAAACAGAGCTGCGCAGGAGTGTTGAGAGCCTGGAGCTGGCCGAATCGGCCTCCGGGTTGGGCTTTTTTGAATTCGATCTGCTTGCCCAGACCTATCACTGGGATGCGCGCGTGCGCGCGATGTGGGGCGTAGGCCCTGATGAAGTGCTTGATTATCAGACCTTGAGCGCTTGCATCCATCCGGACGATCGTCCGGTGACTAACGCAGCCTATGCCCGCGGACTTGATCCGAATGGCGACGGTAAAATTGGTGTTGAATACCGGGTGATAGCGCGCAGCGACGGACAGGTGCGCTGGTTGGCGATGACCGGGCAGGTGCTGTTTCAGGATGGACAGGCGCTGCGCATGAGTGGCTTTATCCAGGATTTAAGCGCGCGCAAACAGACTGAAGAAGCCCTGCGTGAGAGCGAGATGCGTTTGCGACAGTTATTTGAAAACAGCCTGGATGCTGTGCTGTTGATGCAGGATGGCAAAATTTATTCGGCCAACCCGGCGGCGGCGCGTATATTTGGGTGCAGCGAGGCTGAGTTGACGCAGCTGGAGCGCAATGATCTGTTCGATTTGCAGGATGCACGCCTGGATGCTGCTGTTCAGAACCGCCTGAGCAGTGGTTTCTTTGTGGGTGAATTGACCGCGCTGCGCCATGATGGCAGCAAGTTTCCGGCTGAAGTTTCAACGAGCTTTTATTATGACGAGCATGGTAATCTACGCGCAGGGCTGTTCATCAAAGACATCACCGAGCGCAGGCAAATTGAAGATAAACTGCGCCAGAGCGAAGAACGCTTCCGGCAGTTGTCCGAAATCTTCCCAGAAACGATCTTCGAAGCTGATCTGACTGGTAATTTAACCTATCTCAACGCACACGGTTATGAATGTTTTGGGCTGACGAGCGCCGATCTTGAGCAAGGCTTTAACATGAACGACCTGGTGCACCCGGATGACCTTCCGAAGGTCGCTATGCGCGTAACCGAGCAATTGGAAGGCAAAGCGGGTGGATACCTGGAATACAGAGCCTTGCGGAAAAACGGGCAGAGTTTTGACGTCCTGGCTTCCAGCACGGTTGTTTACGCTGGCGGAAAGCCGGCGGGCTTGCGCGGGTTTTTCATGGATATCAGCGAACGCAAGCGCAGCGAGGCTGCCCTGGCAGAAAGCGCAGCCAACTTCCGCAGTTTCTTCGATACGATTGACGACATCATCATGATCGCTGGGCTGGATGGCCAGATCCGCTATGGCAATCCGGCTTTGGCGCGCAAACTTGGCTACAACCAGCAGGAATTCAGTGGCTTGAAGATGCTGGATTTCATTCCGGAAGAATGGCGCCAGGATGCCGAAGATTCATTTGCCGCCAGGCTGAACGGACAGCTGGGCGGTTCCAGCCTGCCGCTGCAGGCCAAAGATGGCCGGCTGCTGCCGGTGGAGACCCGCGCCTGGTATGGAAGTTGGAGCGGCGAGGCATGTATTTTTGTCCTGGCCAAAGATCTGACCGACGAACGGGAAGCCCAACTGCGTTTTGAACGGCTCTTCCAGGGCAACCCGGCTTTAATGGCGCTTATTTCGCTGCCAGAGCGCTGGTTTACAGATGTCAACCAGGCTTTCCTGACCAAACTGGGCTACAGCGAAGCTGATGTGCTGGGGAAAACCAGTTCAGAACTCAACCTGTTTGTGGTGCCCGAGCAGCGCGCCGCGATCCTGGAACTGCTCCAAACCGTCGGGCGTATTACCGAACTTGAAGTGCAGGTGCGCTGTAAGAATGGCGAGATCCTGGATGGCCTGTTCTCCGTTGAAACCCTCAGCAGCCAGGGAAAGATGTTTATCATGACTGTGATGGTTGACATCACGGCCCGTAAACGCGCGGAAGATGAATTGCGCGCCAGCCAGGCCAGCCTGGCCGAGGCCCAGAGGCTGACCCATCTGGGCAGTTGGGAATATGATTTCAGCAGCAAGAGCACGCGTTGGTCGGATGAAATTTACCGCATCTTCGGCGAAGATCCGCTGGTATTCAAGGTGAGCAACGATACCTATCAAGAATATACCCATCCAGAAGATCGTGAAGCTACTTTGAATTATTATCGAGATGCGCTCGAAAATGATTTG
>CAINXK010000403.1 GCA_903854805.1 uncultured Anaerolineae bacterium | reverse complement strand
TTTTATCATGAGATGGAACAAGGAAGCCGCTGCCCGCTTGTTAGACCTGCAGGCCGGCAACATCAGCGGTATTGCTGAAGTCACTTCCGATGACATCGCCACTATTCAGGCGGATGCCAATCTGAAGCTGTATCCCCGCAAAGTCAACAATTTCCTGTACCTGGGCATCAACAACAGCCGCGCCCCCTTTGATAATGAGAAGGTCCGTCAGGCTTTTGCCATGGCCATTAACAAGCAGAAAATTGTTGATGACTTCTATGCCCCCGGCTCCGTACCTGCTACCCAGTTTGTTCCGCCTGCTGTGAAGCCTGGCTTCACCGATGGCTATAAGGGCCCTGCTTACGATCCTGCCAAGGCCAAGGAAATGCTGACCGCAGAAAAGTTTGATTTCAACAAGGAATATGTTCTGTCCTATGCTGAACGCACCCGCCCGTATTTCCCCCAACCCACCAAGATCGCCCAGGCCGTTCAGGCCCAGTTGGCTGAAATCGGTATCAAGATCAAGCTCGAAATGGAAGAATGGGCCACCTATCTGCCCGCCACCCGCGAAGGTAAGAAGGATCTCTTCTTCCTGGGTTGGAGCGAAGACTACCCGGATGCGACTAACTGGTACGATGTCTTCCTGACTGGTTCCAGCAAGGCTTTCGGAAATGCTTTCCCCGATATCGTTGAACCGATCCAAAAGGCTGCCCGGATGGGCGATGCTGCCGCACGCCAGAAGATCTACGATCAGGTTAACGTGCTTTATGATCAGCACGTCCCGACCATCGTAATTGCGCATGGCACTACCAACCTGGCCTTCCTGTCTTCTGTCGAAAACGTTGTTCTCGGACCTTACAATGAGAACTTCCCCCAGATGAAAACAGCCGATGGCACCGTGGTCTTCTCGCAAGATGGCGAACCCGTTTCGCTGATGTGCGCAGATGAAACCGATGGCAGCTCCTTCCGCGCTTGCAACCAGCTCTTCAGCAAGCTGTATAAATTCGGTTGGGGCTCTGCCACTCCCGAGCCCGACCTGGCTGAAAAATGCGAAGCCAATGCCGATGCCACTGAATGGACCTGCACCCTGCGCAAGGGCGTAGTCTTCTCCAATGGTGCTGCACTGGATGCCAACGATGTTGTGGCTACCTTCAGCGCTGGTTACGATTACAAGAACCCGCTGCGCAAGGGCAATACCGGTGCATACCAGTACTTTAAGGACCTGTTTGGACCAAAGGTTATCAACGAACCAGCTTCCTAATTTGTAATTTCTCTGAATCGAATGGGGCAAGGAAATCCTTGCCCCATTCTTTTTAATCTCTTTTGGAGATTCGGACGTTACAGTTCTTAGTCCGCAGATTGTTTTTGGTTTTGCCTGTGCTGGTCGTTATTCTACTGCTTACCTTTGTGATCACCCGTATGGCTCCGGGTGATTTTTGCTATGTGCTGCTCGGCGAGCGGGCCACAGAAGCCACATGCAACCATTCTAAGCTGCGGTTTAGGCTGAATAAAAGCATTTCTGAACATTTATGCGTTATGCCATTATTCTTGCGCCGTGTTGACGAAGATGATCTTCTCGCTGTCTGGGGTCGGTTGCTATGTGTTGGAAGAAATTCTTCAGCGTATTTATTCACCGGCATCCGGTTCCGTTCTTAACCATCATAATCATTGCGGATCTATGAACGAAAATCGATGGGCTGCTGCGCAAGTGCTTATTTCGCGGACGAACTTCTGAAAAATAACCACAAATGATAATCCGTATCTATCTGGGATAGTTCCATCCATCAACCGGATTCGTTCACGCAGCTTGCCATCTTGCACAGAGTTGGCTCCCCAGAATATTATGCAACCTGCAGGGCAAACCTTTTATTAACATTCGTCGCGAGCTGTTTACGCGTATTATTTTTGGGGTGCGCTTATCGCTGTATTAGCAACCGGCGCCTCATGGCAGGCCACCCAATGCTCGGTGGTTACTTCGCGCCATTCTGGTACTTGTTCGGCGCAGTGCGGTTTGGCAATCGGGCAGCGCGGGTGAAAACGGCAGCCGGAAGGTGGGTTGATCGGGCTGGGCACGTCGCCAGTCAGAATGGTGCGCTGGCGGGCCCGGTCGCGGCGTGGGTCTGGGATTGGTACGGCCGAGAGCAGGGCCTGAGTATACGGGTGCAGGGGATTTTCATAGAGCTCATCGCGGTTGGCCAGTTCGGCCATGACCCCCAGGTACATCACTATCACCCGATCGCAGATATGGCGCACCATGCTTAGATCATGGGCAATGAATAGATATGTCAGCCCCAGCCGGTCCTGTAAACTTTCCAACAGGTTGACGACCTGTGCCTGAATGGAGACATCCAGGGCTGAAATGGGTTCGTCACAAACGATGAAGGCCGGCTCAGATGCCAGGGCGCGGGCCACACCGATGCGCTGGCGCTGTCCACCGGAAAATTCGTGTGGAAAGCGGTTAATGTGGCGGACGTTCAAACCGACCAGTTCGAGCAGATCTTTGACGCGCTCGTCGCGTGCGCGGGCGCTTGGGAGCATGTGGTGTACCCGCAGCGGCTCGCTCACGATCGAATTGACGGTCCAGCGTGGGTTGAGCGAGGCATACGGATCCTGAAAGATCATCTGCGCTTTGCGCCGGATGGTCAGCATTTCGCTGTTGCCAGCCGACTGAACGCAGTGAGAATCAATATAGACCTTCCCGGATGTGGCTGGGTACAACCCCAGCAGGGTGCGTCCGGCGGTGGTTTTCCCACAGCCGCTTTCGCCGACCATGCCCAGTGTTTCACCCGCCTGAATGGTAAAGGAGATGTTATCCACAGCGCGCACAGCGCCAACCACACGTTGGATCAGAACTCCTCGCGTAACGGGAAAGTGTTTGGTCAGGTGTTCCACGCGTACTAAAGGTTCGGCGGTCATCAGCGCTGGCCTCCAGTCTGAACATTTACCCAACAGGCCACCTTGTGGCCAGGGGCCACTTCCATCAATTCCGGGTTGTGTTGGATGCATTTTTCAAGCGGATATTCGCAGCGCGGCGCAAACGGGCAGCCGCGTGGTTCCACCAGTAGACTTGGGGGTGCCCCGCGGATGGATTTGAGACTCTGCTCCCGGCGGCGGTCGGCTCGCGGCAAAGCAGCTATCAATGCCAGTGTATAGGGGTGCAGCGGCGTATCAAACAGCTCGAAAACGTCTGCTTCCTCCACAATAAAACCGGCATACATGACGATCACACGGTCAGC
>CAINXK010000402.1 GCA_903854805.1 uncultured Anaerolineae bacterium | reverse complement strand
CCGTCCAGGTCGCCCGAAAAAAAGGCCAGGGCCAGCGAGACAAAGAAGACCGGCGGCTGGTTCAATCGCCTCAAGGCGCCTTTCCAAAAAAAGCCCAGGCAGGAACTGGCCTGGTTGTTTGACAAAAAAACCAGGCCAGCCAGCCTGGAAAATCGCCCGTCTGAACCCAATCGCACTGAACTGAGCGCCTGGTTGACGGGTCTTTCGGACGCGGCTGCCACTCAGCTTGCCAATGATCTGGCTGCCTTTGTAGGGTGCTATGATCTGGAACTGAACTGGTCGACCGATGAAAAGATAATTTCTGAATTGAGGATTGATCTGGAAGAGTTGGTGATGCTGTACAGCCGGGCGGCCAGGCAGGCAGGCAGGCTGCAAGCGCTGGCGGCCCTGCAGCACTGGCAGGCCGCGCCCCTGCAGCCTGAGAACCGTAATTTTGCCCGACAATTGTTCGCCGGCCTGGTCAGCGCCGGGTTGGCCAGCGCGCCGGGTGAATTGTTGCTGGCTTCAGACAAAGAGCGTGAGAGTCACGTCGGGCAGGCTATTCAAAGCGCGCTGGTTGAAAATCGCGCGGCAGTCCTGGCGTTGCTGACGGAGATTTTCGCTGCTGAAGAGGCTGTTAAAACCGCGCAACCCAAAACCCGCAAGAAAACCAAAAAGAGCCTGGCTGTCACAGGTCAAACCGTGGCAGATGCCTGACCCAATCTTCTTACGGGTATCGGATAGACGTTTTTTTGGTCGCCGTTCTCAAGGTGGCCTGACAAAATATAGAACGGAGGTATCTACTCACCGCACCTTGGCAGCCGTAAAGTTAAGCTGATTCTTGCCGCGCGACGAACGCTGATCAAGGGTTTGCCCCGCACATGAATTTTTTGGAGCGCGATCTGCGCTCCAAGAATCCATAAAAAAACCTGTATTACTCTATTTTTGAGATATATTGCGAACAGGCAGCCTTCAGGTGAGTAAATACGAAAGGAGGTAGGATGAAAGTTCAGACCAATTTTAGGGCTGGCATGAGCGTATCTGGTGGCAGTGCTGATTTTCAGCCTGAAATCATTAACCCGTCTGGGCCGTTGTACGGGGCAGACGCTGGTCCAGCACCCGCCCATGCCTTTAATGCCTGGTTGCAGGCGCTCGTCTCGCCGGGAAAAACAGGCGAGCCGTCAACCAAGGTGATTACGGTCGACACGCTCCGGCTGTGGGAGATCGATACCCTCAGAGGCATTTCCCTCGGGGTCATGTTTGGACTGCATTTTACCAACTCCTGGTTAAAGGTTATCAGCAGTCAATTGGCTGCTCTGGTAGATCAGGCCTGGTTGGGCTGGATTCGTCCGGTGTGTGTGGTTACGCTGTGTTTGCCGGTGCTGGCCGGGGCCGTATTTTCTGCGCCATATACCCATCCGCGCCTGGCTGAGCTGCGCCAGAATGGATCTGTGTTGGCGCGTATGGCCTTGACGGGTGCGCAGGTGCTGACACTGGCCTGGTTGTTTTACTGGGCTATGACGACCAGTGTGAATGCCATACCGTTCATCCTGCTTTCAGGTGTTTCGCTGGCAGTCAGCGCTGGCCGGGCCCAGGCGCGCGGCAACCCGCATCCCTTTGGGTATTATCTCAACCGCGGCGCGCTGCTGCTGGCCAGCGGCTTGCTGATTACGCTGCTTTCGGCCTGGATGCTGCCAGCCAGTTTGATGATCCACTTTAACGTACTGCACCTGCTGGGGCTGGGCACCATCCTGGCTTACCCCTTCCTGCAGCAGCCCGCCTGGGTCAGCCTGGGTGCGGGGTTGGGCATTGTGGGTGTGACGCCGTTGCTGGCGCAGTTACCTTTCCTGACCAATCTGGGCTGGCTGTCTTCCTGGCTGGTGGTCATGCAGGGTCTGGACTTTGCGCCGATGTTCCCATGGTTAGGGGCCGTGCTGTTGGGCGTATCGGCCGGGCTGGCGCTTTACCCTGACGGCCAGCGTTCCTTCCAACTGCCGGATTTCTCGCGTTACGGCTGGGTGCGCAGTCTATCCTCTCTCAGCCGCAACTCGTTGGCGGTTTATTTGGCGCAGTCGCCAGTTTTCTTTGCGGGAGTGGCGCTCGCGGGAGCTTGACGAGCTGCGTAGGTTCTGTGTTTTTGAAGCCGGAGCCGATCGAGCTGCTGTTGCTTCGATCGGCTCCGGCAGTTTTTTATGACGAAGCCTGTCACGCAAATGTCACGCGTGCCTGATAAGATGGTAAAGCAGGTTCATTAGTCTTATACCGGAGGAAGCCCATGTTAACGATCTTGTTTGTTCTCGTTCTGGCATTTGTGGTTTGGGTTACACTCAAACCATCCTGGCTGCCCAAGCCGCCCGAAAATCAGGTCACGGCCAGCATTTCCAAAAATGCCGATAAGGCTTCGCAAGCCAGCAAAAGTGTGGCGGAGAAGACCGGCGGCTGGTTCAAACATATTAAGGTGCCATTTCAAAAACAGCCCAGCCTGGGGCAGCAGTTGAAAACCTGGGCAAGCCAGGCCGAAACCGGTCAGGCTGAGCTGAGCGCCTGGCTGATGGGTTTATCGGATGAGGCTGCCAGCCAGCTTTCTGATGAGCTGGCGGCTTTTTGCCAGAGTCAGCACCTGGAACTGGCCTGGTTGTTCGACGAAAAGACAGAAGTTGAGTTAAGAACCGGGCTGGAAGAATTGGTGATCCTGTACAGCCAGGCGGTGTTTAAAGGACGCAGCGCGCAGCCGTTGGCGGCCCTGCAGCGCTGGCAGGCTGCGCCCCTGCAGCCCGAGAACCGCAATTTCGCCCGGCAGCTCTACACCCGCTTGGTGAGCGCCGGTCTGGTGAGCGTGCCCGGTGACCTGCTGCTGGCTTCGGATCAAGAGCGTACCAATCATGTTACCCAGGCGATCCAATCCATGATGGTTGAAAACCGCGCGGCGGTGCTGGGGCTTTTGGGCGAGATAGTTGTGGAGGAAGAACCTGTCCAGGCCGAGCCGTCCAAACCCCAGAAAAAAGCCAAGAAGAGCGCGGCCATGCAAAAGGTAGAGCAGCAATTAAACATCGTCCCTGCCACCATCGAAGCATAAACATTCCTGGAGGTGTCCAATGAAAGTCAAGACCGCATATAAAGCAGGCGAGACGATTACGACAGGCAGTGTCATGAACAGCCTGCGCGACGCAGGCCAGCAAGCTGCACAAAAAGTATCGGAAGCCTGGCAAAAAGTGCTTCCAACTCTGTCCAATCCCAAGTTCTGGACCTGGCCGTTCTAACTTGCTCGCGCGCTGAGTCTGGGGCTGGTGTGCAAATCAAGCCAGCCCCAGATCGGCTGGACAGCAGACAGGTTGAGCAAAATCCAGCCAAAAATGCCTTTAAAGGCAGTGGAGTATAACTTGCTTATTCAAATTCTTTTGGGACGCGGACGAGCGCCGACAAGCGCGGAAAAAGCAAAAATCTTTTGGTTTTTCCGCGTACATCCGCGAAAATCCGCGTCCAATTGGGGTTCTACCCT
>CAINXK010000401.1 GCA_903854805.1 uncultured Anaerolineae bacterium | reverse complement strand
TATTGGCGAAAGAATGATCGCGGATGTTCCGTTAGGAGCATTCCTATCAGGTGGAATTGATTCTTCTGCCATCGTCTTGTTGATGCAAAAGCAAAGTAGTTACCCTGTCAAAACTTTTACTATTGGTTTTAACGAAACTGGTTTTGATGAAGCTAAATATGCAAAAGCCGTAGCCAACCAACTCGGTACTGAACACACAGAGTTGTACATCAATCCCACAGATGCCCTCGCTATCGTCCCGCGCATCCCTACACTTTATGACGAGCCATTCGCAGATCCTTCCCAGATCCCTACTTTTCTAGTTTCAGAAATGGCTCGACAAAGTGTTACCGTCAGCCTATCCGGCGACGGCGGCGATGAACTATTTGGTGGTTACAATCGTTATTTTTGGGTGGATCGCATTTGGAAGCGCACTTCAGTGATGCCCCCACTATTTCGCAAAGCCATTGCAAATGGGCTAAGCTTTTTACGTCCGCAAGATTTGGCGCGAATATTCAAACTGACAGCCCAAAATATACCCAACCCAATCGATAAAGCTCATAAACTAACTGAAATTCTTAGGGCATCGAGCCGAGAAGCCATATATACCAATCTCGTCTCCCAATGGAAACATCCTGAAACAACCGTAATTGGTGGCCATGAGCCACCTAATCTAATCACAAGTCCTTCCAATTGGGGTAAGACGAGCTCTTTTACAGAACTTATGATGGCCATTGATCAAGTAACTTACCTGCCGGATGATGTGCTTGCAAAGGTAGACCGAGCCAGTATGGGCACCAGTCTCGAAGTTCGCGCACCATTCCTGGATGATCACGAAACCGTGGAGTTCTCCTGGCGTCTTCCGCTCCATATGAAAATTCGCAATGGCCAAGGAAAATGGATTTTACGGCAGATTTTATATAAGCACATACCACGCGAAATGATTGACCGCCCCAAAATGGGTTTTGGTGTCCCGATCGACTCCTGGTTGCGAGGACCATTACGAGACTGGGCCGAGGCTCTATTGGATGAAAATCGCTTGCAAAAAGAAGGCTACTTTCACCCAAAAGAAATTCGTCAAAAATGGGCTGAGCATCTTGCCGGGACCAGAAATTGGCAATATGAATTATGGAATGTTTTGATGTTTCAGGCCTGGCTTGAAGCGCAAAGCTTATGAAGATTTTACTCTTCGCCAATACAGATTGGTACCTTTATAATTATCGGTTACCTCTTGCGATTGCCTTACATCAACGTGGTGATGAAGTGGTTTTGCTTTCGCCACCTGGAAAGTATGCTAAATTATTCCAGGAAAAAGATTTACGTTGGATTCCTTTCCCCATTGAACGAAAAGGAATGAATCCATTTTCGGAGTTAATGTCCATAGCCCGGTTGGTGAATGTTTTCCGCACCGAAAAGCCCGCTATCGTTCATTTCTTTACGATCAAACCGGTATTATATGGCTCAATTGCCGCTCATATCGCTGGAATTCCTATTATCGTCAATGCAATTACCGGACTGGGTTACATTTTCTCAGATGCCAGCTATTTTTTGCAAGAGCTCGTCAAAGTACTCTACCGAATTGGTCTTCACGATACCAAAGTTATCTTTCAAAACTCAGATGACATAAATACTTTTATCCAAAATAAAATGATTTTTCCTGGACAGGCAAATCTTATCCCAGGATCGGGAGTGGATGTCAACATATTTCGCCCGACGATTGAGCCCGCCGGCGCGCCGATCATTATGCTCGCTGGACGTTTACTACGCTCTAAAGGTATCCCAGAATTTGTTTATGCAGCCAGACAAATCCAAGCGGACGGCTTGCTTGCCAGGTTCGTGATCGTCGGTGAACCTTATCCAGACAACCCAGACTCGATCAAACCCGAAGAACTCAGCGCATGGGAAAAGGAAGGGCTCATTGAACTCTGGGGCTGGCACGATGACATGGCTGAAGTCATAGCTAAAACTTCGATAGTTTGCTTGCCCACCACCTATAGAGAAGGCTTACCGCGGCTTTTGATAGAAGCAGGGGCGTGCGGCCGTCCTGTCGTAGCTACAGATATCCCAGGCTGCCGCATGATAATCCGCAATGGGGAAAACGGACTCGTAATTCCACCTGGCGACCGGGAAGCACTAATTATCGCACTCAAAACACTGATCGAGAACCCGGCCTTACGCCAAGAAATGGGCGCTCGCGGCCGAAAGATCGTTGAACAGGAATTTTCAGTAAACCGTGTTATCTCTGACACACTGGACGTATATAATCAGGCTTGAAAAACCTGATTTGCATTACCAATATCCGCCATCCTCGCTTCGAATGAATGAGCAGAAACAAATGCCCGATTTGACCACAAATTTTTTCGCACTTTTTTTAGCGCTATTTTCAGGTATTACAACCAGCCTGATAGCGATCAAACTTTGCAGACCACTTGGTTTGATCGACAATCCTGGGGCTGCCCCCCATAAACTACATTCCAAACCGACTCCGCTGGCAGGCGGGTTGGTGCTAGGGATGAGTCTGATAATTTTAATATCGATATTCCCAGGGCTTCTCAAAGGTAAAATGCTCGGCGCTGTCATCTCATCAGTTATTATTCTTCTCTTTGGGATTTGGGATGACAAGGCAGGTCTTTCGGCGAGAATAAAATTTGCTGGCCAATTTCTCGCCGCCGGCGTTGCAATCTACAGTGGCATCCGGATAGAAATTCTTTCTGAGGCAAATATTCCTGGCAGCCTACTCCTTGTTCAGATATTGAACGGCGCACTAACTGTCTTCTGGTTGGTAGGTATCACCAATGCGTTTAACCTTATCGACAGCATGGATGGCATTGTCGCGGGGTTGAGTGCTCTAGCAAGCGCATTTTTTATTTTTGTAACTTCAATATCGGGGCAACCAGATTTGACGATGTGGGCGGCAATACTAACCGGATTAAGTATAGCCTTGTATTTTTGGAACTCACCCCCAGCCCGTTATTTTCTAGGGGATTCAGGCGCGCAAACCTTGGGATTCCTGCTCGCAATTTTGGCACTCTTATACAACCCTTTCAATAAAGATCAGGCATCTTCATGGTTCGCTCCAATTCTCATCCTGGGGGTTCCAATTTTTGACACAAGCCTGGTGGTATTTTCAAGGCTAAGACGCCATATTCCGCCATTCGAGGGAAACCGCGATCACACTTATCACCGCATGGTTCGGGCTGGTTTGAATTCATCACGCGCAGTCAGTTTATTGCACATTGTAGCACTCGCATTGGACAGCATTGCACTTTTTGCCCTTTCTCAACATCCACTTGTTGCAAACCTTGTTTTCATTTGCTGTCTTCTGATCGCAACCGGTCTGATATTAATTTTGGATTATTCAAAAAAATTCATACCACCTCCGAATTCCTGATCTGGAATTCAGGTTGAGCATATTCCGCAAGACACCTGTTTACCACATAATTTTATGGTAAACTCGTTTAGAACTGTTGCCCGGAGATACATTTATGAGTAAAAATCGCAGTCAACAAATGGTGGACCGCCTTCGTTCGATGCAGGCATCAGCTCCCGATATAGAAGCATCTGCTATTGTTTCTGTTGATGGTTTAATCATGGCGTCTGCCCTACAACAAGGTGCCGAAGAGGACCGCATTTCGGCGATGTCTGCCGCCATGTTATCGCTAGGCGAACGCATAGCCCAGGAATTGGGTCGGGGCGGGCTGGAACAGGTCTATATAAAAGGCGATAAAGGCTTCATCGTATTAATATCCGTTGGAAATGAAGCAGTGTTGACTGCCCTGGCTCGCCAGGAAGGCAAACTTGGTCTTGTATTTCTCGAAATGCGCCGCGCCGCAGAAGACCTAGTAAAGCTAGTGGGATGAAGCGGCATATCGCACATCCCATCGATTCACTTTATGCTTGTCTACCCGCGTGGGGAGGACGCCGATCAACGGCCCTCCCCATTTCTTTTGTAAATTAAGCATGGCTTTTTGCGCCACCCAAAATCAGGTTTTTCATTTCGTTATTGGAATAGGTCATCATCGATAATATGATTTTTGTGACCTGTGCAATATAAAATTAAAAGCCCAGGCTTTAAATTGTTTTTTTTATGCACCATTATTTTCCGTATTTACATTTGAGAGGTTTTATGACGACAAAGTATATTTTTTTCACGGGTGGTGTGGTCAGTTCGGTCGGTAAAGGTGTTACCGCAGCAGCGCTTGGTCGGACTCTGAAAGAGCGAGGTTTCAACGTCGCTGTACAGAAACTCGATCCATACATCAATGTAGATCCGGGAACAATGAGTCCTTATCAGCACGGGGAAGTTTTCGTTCTTGACGATGGCGCCGAAACAGATCTTGATTTAGGCCACTATGAACGCTTTATTGATATTAGAGCAACAAGAGTAAGCAATTTCACGACAGGACAGGTTTATAACGAGGTTATTACAAAAGAACGCCGTGGAGACTATCTCGGAGGCACAATCCAGGTAATTCCACATATCACAAATGAAATAAAACGCCGGATTGGATTGGTCGCCAAAGTCACGAATGCCGATATCGTTCTCGTTGAAGTTGGCGGAACGGTCGGTGATATCGAATCCCAGCCTTTTCTTGAATCGCTGCGCCAATTACGCAGCGAGGTTGGGCGAGAAAATGTCCTTTTTGTACATGTAACCTGGTTACCGTTTATCGGTGCCACCGGTGAATTAAAAACAAAGCCTACCCAACATTCTGTTGCAGCCCTGCGTTCGATTGGCATCTCACCAAACATGATCATTGCGCGCTCTGACCACCCCATTGCAAACGATTTATGCGAAAAAATTGCCTTATTTTGTGATGTTGACAAAAAAGCAGTTGTTCCAATGGTTACTGCGCCTGTCTTATACGAGATACCCCTAATCCTTGAAAAAGCTGGCGTAGCTGACTACGTTCTAAAATTGCTAGGATTGGAAGCACGCCAAAAACCCAACTGGATACCCTGGGAAAAGTTGGTCGAAGAAGTAAAGCGCCCCAAAGCAGAAGTAACTGTCGCCCTGGTTGGCAAATACGTAGAATTACAAGATGCCTATATGTCAGTTCGGGAAGCTTTAAAACATGCTGCTTTAGAAGCGGGCGTAGAGGTCAAAATAAACTGGGTCCATTCGGCCGATCTAGAAAAAGAAAAAAACTGGGATCTACTTAAATCTGCGAATGGTATTATCGTCCCAGGCGGTTTTGGATCGCGCGGAACGGAAGGTAAAATCCTGGCCGCCCGCTATGCCCGGGAAAATAAAATTCCATATCTTGGACTTTGCCTTGGTATGCAGTTAATGTGTATAGAATTTGCGCGTAATGTTTTAGGGTACGAAGATGCCAACTCAAGTGAATTCGACCGAGCAACTCCACATGCTGTTATCGATTTGATGAATGAACAGCGTTCCATTACAGATCTCGGTGGTACGATGCGCTTAGGTTTGTATCCATGCAATTTACAAGCTGGATCAAAAGCGGGTAATGCATATGGCGTGGCACATATTGAAGAACGGCACCGCCATCGTTGGGAATTTAACAACTCGTATCGCGAAGAATTTGAAAAAGCTGGAATGCTATTCTCGGGTCTTTCACCGGACGGAAAATTGATCGAAATTGCTGAATTGGTCGATCACCCCTATATGGTTGCAAGTCAATTCCACCCTGAGTTTTTATCAAGACCAAACCGCCCCCATCCATTATTCGTGGGTTTTATGAAAGCTGTTCGAGATGAGACCATAAAAAAAGATGAAAGTTTATAGTTGGAATAATCCGGGTAATAATAGCTAATCCACAACCTGGTACCAAATCTTTAAGCTTAAATAAACCCTTTTGGTCTTTCTGAGTATACTCCGCGCAATTCTGGTGGTAAATTTTCGGCCATTGTATACATAAGTGTATCGGTGAGCGCCAGCGGGCTTTCTTCCATGGTTGGTTTGATCAATGGCGCAATAACAACCCTAACAATAGTCCGGCGAGGAAATTTTTTAAATAGGTTCTGGATTCCATCCACGGAAACCACTACCACGGGACATCTCATTTCGATTGCCAATTTGGCTGCTCCAGGTCTGGCCAATGCTAATCCCTTACCTTTCGAACGCGTCCCTTCCGGAAACATTGCGACAATTTGGTCAGAGGCTAACAACTTGCGCGCATGATCTAGTGCCCAATTGTCCCTTTCGCCTCTGTATACCGGAAAAGCCCCCATCCGGCGAAAAATTGAGTGGACAAAATTATTTTGAAACAATTCAGCCTTGCCCATATAAAATACCATCCTGGGCAATGCCAATTGGACAGGAAAAACATCAAACATTACAAGGTGGTTGGCAGCAAGAACAGCAGAACCTGTTTCGGGTAAGTTTTCCAACCCATGAACTTGCATCACCATGAACAAACGAAACACGTGCCTTGCCAGCCAAACAACCAACTTGTGCAAGTAAGTTTCGTATAAAGGGTAATTCAACGCAGGCCGCGGATCATCCGCAGGAAGTTCCAAAGGCGACAAGGAAAATTCTCCAAATCTGTTATAAATATGGATTATACTTGGCAGCTGTGAAAATATACGCAAGTGTTACGACCACATCAATTTTCTAATGAAACACCAGGCAATCAGGAAAGTTCCACAATAAACCTAATCACTATTATTCACAATTCTGCCAGGTATCAGAAAAATTTCTTAATAATTTTGCCGATACAGGCAGTACCAAAAACAAGGAGATCTAAGATGGACACAACTATTGAAAGCATTTCTGCATTAGAAATTCTCGATTCGCGAGGCAATCCTACAATTGAAGTGGAAGTCGTACTGGGCGATGGCTCTTGGGG
>CAINXK010000400.1 GCA_903854805.1 uncultured Anaerolineae bacterium | reverse complement strand
GCAGCTGGGCTTCCTGGCGGATGACGCCAAGATTTTTCTGGATATCGTTGAAAGGCATATAAACCGGGGTCTGGATAAGATAGCCATCGCCGGGTTGGCACATGGCCGAAGCTGCAGCATAAAACCCGCTAACCAGCCCGGTTACGGGTACCACGCTCTTTTCATCTATTTCCCAGTTATATAAAGCCAGCATGCGGGCAACCACGGCCTGTCGCAGTGCCTGTCCGGGCATTTCATAACCAAAAATACCGTGATCCACCGCGGTGTGCAGTGCCTTTTTGATCGGTTCTGGTACAGCGAAATCCATGTCTGCCACCCACATAGGCAGAACGTCTTGATGATAGGTGGTCCATTTGATGGAATTGGTTGGGCGGCGGTCAATAATGCGGTCGAAATCGAAAGTCATAGAGGCTCCAGGATCAGGGTGGTTGTTGCTATTTCATGAAATATACAGCCGGGTAATTGTAAAACGCCGGATTCAGCGCAGGGAAGAATTGAAAAATTGCAGAAGATGTTGTTGATATTCCAGTGGGCGGGCAGCTGGTCCGGCGCAGTGGGTTGAATCGGGGATATTCCAATGATCTTTCGGCCCACTGGCGGCCTCAAAATAGGTATTGATCCGGAAAAATTCGGTATCCTGCCCGGTGGAAATAAACAGGATCGGATGGTTGCCGAAATCCTGGATGGCCTGGGTTGTGCTGGTGGGCGGCAGTGAGCCCGCTCGCAGCATCACAATGGGATAGTATAACGCCAATACCGGTAGACTAAGAGGGTCGCGCAGGCTGAATTGTGGCAGGTTTTCGTACCATTGTAGTGGGCTGGGTGCATCGAGAGCGACAGCATGAATGGAGGGCACAGCGACTGAGCCTGCCAGCGCAATTGCTGCGCCCATTGAACAACCGTATGCGCCGATTTTTACGTCAGGCTGGCGTTCCACCAGCCAGTTGGCAGCTGCACTAACGTCTTGGATGTCGCGCCAGCCCAGGGAGCGGGTATTGCCTTCGCTTTCGCCGCTGGCACGCTGATCGTACATGAGCAGACCATAGCCTTGGGCGTGGAGCATTTCTGCTACGGGGAGGGTCTGGCGGCGATCGGCGTAATAGCTGTGAATCAGGATGATAACTGCGTTATTGCTGGGTGGAATATACCAACCCGAGAGTCTCAGCCCATCGGCGGTGTTGAAACTGACGGGTTCATAAGTGGCTCCAAAACGGGCGGGTGTTTCGCAGCAAATCTTGAATTTGAGCGGAATGCTGACCGCAATGGCCATCAAAGCCGCTGAAAGGAAAATCAAACTGAGAACCGTCACGAAGGTCGTAGTGGCGATTATTTTAAGATAAAACGAGATCGTTCTTAATGGTGTGGCTGGCATTTGTTGCTTTTCTGGCACGGTTTGAGCAAGTATTTTACTTGCCAGGCAGCCAAGTTTTTTATATTCACTGAATTTTACCCTCTAAAACCAAACGGAGCGATCTGCTGAGTGCAGATCGCTCCGTTTGATCTTTTTTATTTCATCGACTATTAAGCTTAAGCCATAACCTCGGGATTCGTTTGATTTTATCTAGGAAGCCCAGGCTGGCCCGCTTGGAAAAGACGTCATAGTCGTTGGTTTCGATGGCATCCAGGATGCCCTGGTAAAAATCCGAGGCTGCACCGATGGAAATCTGTCCGTCTCGCTCGAGGAATTTTATGCCTTCGGAAGCTTCAGCATACAGTTGACGAGTTCGTGAGATTTGGAATTTCATAAAAGCGCGCCATCTGTCATTGACCCTGGCATTGACCAGATCGGCCTTGCTGATCCCAAAAGCGTCCAATTCTTCTTGCGGCAGGTAGATGCGCCCATTCCGGCAGTCTTCGCCTACATCACGTAAAATATTGGTCATTTGTAGTGCCACGCCCAGTTTGATGGCGTAGGGCGCGGCTTCGCCGGTCTTGAACCCGACGATATACATGCTCATCAAACCGACTGTCGAGGCGACACCGTAACAGTAAGTGGTCAAGTCATCGAAGGTCTGATAGCTGACTTGACCCAGATCCCTCGAGACGCCGTCAATCAACTGAATGGCATATTGAGTTGGGATGTGATAACGGTTGCGGGTGTCGGTCCAGGCCTGACCAACCAGGTCATCCGGGCGCGGGTGAATAACACCTTTTACCATGCCTCGCCAGTAATCAAGCTCCACATCCCGGCCAATAAGAGTACCTTCGTCGACGATGTCGTCGACTGTGCGGCAAAACGCGTAGAGGGCACGAACAGCAGAGCGTTTTTCCTCAGGCAGAAGCCCGCTTGCCATGGAAAAGGATTTGCTATGGTGAGCGGCAATCCTGGCACACAGCTCATAAGCTTTTTCAATGGCAGCATCTCCGGCCCAGTACGAATAAACTGGGCGGGTGGATGGATGTGCTATCTGTCCGGCCATGTCAATCAGTCGGTGTTCCCAATGGGTTTCCAGCATACCTGCCTCCGTTTGAATAATGACTATATTTTAACTATTATTTATCTTTTGTCAAGATATTGTACAGTATTTATCCAGATAAACCTTGACAAAAAATTGACAAATGTTATACTTTGGCATGCGTGAACAAGAATAATGTGTATAATGGCATTTTGATGGCAAGCGCACTGCAACTACTCTGCGCACAGCTTAGTAAAAAAACTTTCAAATCGGATCGATTGATCTGGACGGAGAAATTTTCAAATGGTAAAAAAACCTGTTGCTGTTGTAATTGGTGCTGGGATCGGTGGAATCGCAACCGCTGCGCGCCTGGCAAAGAATGGCTTTTCTGTGACGGTCCTGGAGAAAAACAGCATGCCCGGCGGGCGCTGTGGTCAGATCGTTCGGGATGGTCACCGCTTTGATATTGGGCCGACTTTGCTGCTGATGCCCGAAGTGTGGGAAGAGACATTTAGAGCTTTGGGTGAAGAAATGAGTGATCACCTGCAGATCAAGCGCATCGATCCCACGTACAAGGTGCATTTTGATGATGGTTTACAGCTTCAGCTCACATCCAATCTGGGTGAGATGCAGGCACAGCTTGAAAAAGTAGAAAAGACGGCTTTCCAGGGTTTCCTGAACTATATTGCCGAAGGTAGCAAACACTACAAGGTCTCGCTTGAGAAATTTGTGGGTCGAAATTTTTATAATATTTTTGAATATTTCAGCCTGGCGAATTTGCCCCTACTTTTTCAACTTAAGGCTTTGATGAAACATTATGCCAATACGGGGAAGTATTTTAAGGATGAACGTCTGAAAGCGGCTTTTACCTTCCAGAATATGTATCTTGGTCTTAGCCCGTATGATGCGCCGGCCACATATTCCCTGCTTCAATATACCGAGCTGGCTGAAGGTGTCTGGTTTCCGCAGGGTGGTATGTATAAAAGTATTCAAGCTTTGACCGCAATCGCCGAAAAATTAGGTGTCAAGTTTATGTACAATACCCCTGTCAAGGCTATCCATGTTTCAGGGAACAAAGTGACGAGTGTCCTGGCTGAAGATGGCCTGGTTTATAATGCTGACCTGTTCGTTGGTAATGCTGATTTGCCCTATATTTACAAGGAACTGCTGCCCAAGAATACTGAAGCTGCGCGGTTGGAAAAGAAGCTTTATACTTGCTCAACGATCATGTTTTACTGGGCAGTGGATAAGCAATTTCCCCAGATCGGGTTGCATAACGTCTTCCTGGCTGGCGACTATAAGGCTTCGTTTGACCAGATATTCAATGATCACAAACTTCCGGCCAAACCATCGTTTTACGTTCATGCGCCGGCTCGCGTAGATGCTGGGGCTGCTCCGGAAGGCCAGGACACGCTGTATGTACTTGTTCCGGTCGGGCACATTGACGAAGACAGTCAAAAACCGCAGCAGGATTGGGACGAGATGGTGAACCGTGCCCGTGAAAACGTTTTTTCACGCCTGGAAAAAGATATGGGTGTTTCGGATTTGCGAGAACACATCAAGTACGAAATCATCAATACCCCCGAAACCTGGAAAGAGCAGTTCAACCTGGCGAAGGGTGCAGCTTTTGGGCTTAGTCACAATTTTATGCAGGTTGGTTATTTACGTCCTCAGAACCGTCATGCGCAGTTTAAGAACCTGTATTTTGCAGGCGCATCCACCCATCCGGGCACGGGCTTGCCGATTGTATTGCTCTCAGCACGGCTGACCACCGAACGGATCCTGAAAGAGCAAGCCAGCTGGTATGCTGGGGCAGATCTGTCGAACCTTCAACTTCAGGCAGTAAATTCATAATTCGAACCTTATTCAATTTCCATCCCATCCTTTATCTGGCCAGCTGGCCCAAGTAAAAAACTAACCATGACACTTAGCCTGAATTCTGTATACAATCTTAAAGTGGTTTTGCTCGAAACCGGTATCAAGCCTGATGTGCTGCGAGCGTGGGAGCGCCGTTATGGCTTGCCCATGCCAGAGCGTACAGCTGGTGGTCACCGGATATATTCTGAGCATGATATTGCGATCATCAAGTGGCTGATGCTTCGTCAGGGCGAAGGTCTGAACATCTCGCGCGCTGTTGAAATTTGGAAGGAAAATATGGCAAGCGGTAATGATCCGCTTACCGTTGTTCATCAGAGTGTGGGCGGATCGGGCTTGCCGGTCAGGCAAGTAGCATTTCCAACCATGCCTGTGCTGTTGACCGGTATCGACGAATTACGTATAGCCTGGTTATCAGCATGCCTGAATTTTGATGAGAGCGCGGCTGAGCAGGCTCTCAATCATGCTTTCGCACTCTATCCAGTTGAACTGGTTTGCATGGCCGTGTTGCAGCGTGGCGTGGCTGAAATCGGTTCTCTGTGGCATTTGAACCGTGCCAGTGTGCAACAGGAACATTTTGCTTCTGCGTTGGCCATGCGCCGTCTGGATGCGCTTTTGATGGCATCTCCGGCACCGACCCGCCACGAGAATATTATTGTGGGTTGTCCAGCCCACGAGTGGCACTCATTCACGCCACTTTTAATGGCTTTATTCATTCGCCGCCGCGGATATAACGTCATTTACCTGGGTGCGAATGTGCCCGCCTCGTATTTTTCAGAGACGATTGAGGCTGTGCATGCCAGCCTGGTTGTGCTTGTCGCACAGCAATTGAGCACTGCTGCCAGCCTGCAGTATTCAGCGGCGCTGATTTCTGAGCATGGCAGCCAGGTAGCTTTTGGCGGCCGGATTTTTGGGTTACATCCTGATTTGATAAACCGGATTGCCGGGCATTACCTTGGCAATCAGCTGGATGGTGCCATTGATGTTATTGATGATCTCCTAACAGCCAAGCTCGTGTCCCCGAATCCTGTCCTACCATCTGGCGAATATATAATTGCGGTGAAAGCATTTATTGCCCAGCGCGCCCTGATTGAGGCCAGTCTCGATCGACGCCTGAATGCCAAAGGCACCGGCGGGGCGAATTATTTTCTGGATGTTCACAAGTACATGGGCGATAATATTATTGCTGCGCTGGATTTGGGGAGTATGACCTATCTTGACGGTGAACTTGATTGGTTGAAGGTGTTGCTCGATGGACAACATTTACCGGGTAATCTGCTGGTGGATTATCTTGAAATGTATTCGGAAGTGCTTGATCAACACCTGGCTGGTCAGGTATACCCGGTAAGCGAATGGATTAAACTGCAACTGGCGTACCGCAAAAAGCAAGCATAGCCGTGGTTGTTTTGAATTTTCTATTGATTCGATTTTTCCCTGTTTTCTGGGCTAACTGTAGGTTGAGGGGCTTCATGCTGCAGCCTAAGCCCAAGTGCTGGAGGAATTATGCCTGATCTGAAAGATAAAATCGTTGTCATCACCGGATCCACGCGTGGATTTGGTTATTCGCTCGCCCTGGAAACGCTAAGGGCGGGTGCGACTGTTGTCATCAGCGGACGCTCGCAGACCGCACTCGAGACAAGCCTCAACGCACTTCAAGTTGCCGGGCCAGTAAGTGGTTGGACCTGTGATGTTCGCGATGAACAACAAGTCTATGCTCTGGCTCGGAAGGTAGTGGCAAAATTTGGTCGTATCGATGTGTGGGTCAACAACGCTGGTTATTCGGCTGGCAGCGGCGTGGTCCTGGATATAAAGCCTGAACAGATCCTGGACATGTTTCTGGCAAACGATATGGGTACTTTTTATGGGACTCAGGCTGCTTTGCATTTTATGCTGCCGGCCAAAGAAGGTACCCTGGTCAATATTTACGGGGCTGGTTCGGATGGCAAAGCGGCCTCGCCCATGGGTATGTATGCCACTACAAAAATGTGGATTACCTCATTTACCCGCACCCTGGCTGTTGAGATCAAAGGCAGCGGGGTAAAAATCCTGGCTTTCAGCCCGGGCATGATGCTTACCGATATGCTGGCAAACCCGACTGTGGTTGGTGAGCGTGGAAAAGAAAAAATGAAAAATTTTGGCTTCGTGCTGCGGTTTTTGGTAAAGCCACCCCAGATAGCAGCAAAGTTGTTGGTAGAAACGTTGGCCAAAAACAACAAGGAATTCGTAGAAATTCATGCCATGAAACCCTGGACGCCGCTGCTTGGTTTGCTGCGTGTGGCCTGGGAAAACATCACCAAAACTGGTAGTACTCCGGAATTTACACTTCATTACGATGAAGCTTATACGCCTGAGATCTGACCTTTATTCATAAACAAGGAAAAAAATGAACAAGAAACTCTTCTCTGTCATCCTGATTGTTTTTATCGATTTGCTCGGTTTCAGCCTGATCCTGCCTCTTTTGCCCTATTATGCCAAGACTTTCCGGGCCGATAGCTTCACAACCGGAATTCTTGTGGCATCCTACGCCGTTGCGCAATTGATCGGTGCACCCCTGCTTGGACGGCTCTCTGATCGCTTTGGACGTCGCCCGATTTTGCTTGTCTCCATCTTCGGCACCTTTCTGGGCTTTTTGCTGCTAGGCTTTGCGAATGCTCTTTGGATGTTGTTTGTCAGTCGTATTATTGATGGGCTCACCGGTGGGAACCTGAGTATTGCGCAGGCCTATATTACCGATGTGACGGATACCAAGAGCCGTTCGCAAGGACTGGGTATGATAGGCGCGGCTTTCGGGATTGGTTTTATCATCGGGCCAGTGGCTGGTGGGCTATTAAGTCAGTGGGGTTATGCCGTACCTGCATTTGCTGCAGCGGCTATCTCGTTTGTGAATCTTATTCTGGTCTATGCCTGGTTGCCCGAATCTCTGACGGCAGAAATGCGTGCCGAACGCAATGTGCATGCAAAGCCATCTGTAAGTCTGAGCGCCTTGTGGGCGGCGCTTGCACGTCCATTCAGTGGATCGCTTCTGATCACTCGTTTTTTCTTTGGGCTGGCTTTCGCAATCCTTCAGACCATTTTCTCGCTTTATGCCCTGCTCAAATTTAACTTAAATGCGCGTGATACCGGTTTGGTTCTGGCTTACATCGGCGTGTTATCTGTCATTACCCAGGGTTTCCTGGTTGGACGAATCACGAACAAGGTACGTGAAGATGTTTTGATCATTGGCTGTGTTGGTGTAATGGCGCTCACTTTATTGGGTTGGGGTTTTGCCCCAAGTTTGCCTTTCCTGTTGGTCGTTCTGGCGCCAAATGCCCTGGCAGGCGGAATGCTTAACACGCTGCTTTCTTCAACACTTACCAAGGCAGTCGCACCGCATGAAATTGGCGGCATCCTGGGGCTCTCTGCTTCAATCGAGAGTTCGACCCGAATTATTGCGCCAACCCTGGCAGGTTTCCTGCTACAGCAGGTAGGTTATTGGGCTCCTGGGCTGGTGGGGGCGATCATTATGGCTGGTTTGTTCGTGTATGTCTGGATCACGCTTTATAACCATCCGATTGTATTCACCCTCAAGCAGGAAAAGCCTTTAACAACACAACCATCTTTGGATTAAATTCGGTATTCGATCGATCGTCCTGACCAACAGCTGTCCCGATCATCCATCGGGGCAGACTGTTTTTGAAGATCATTACGTTAGATCTCGGCTGTTTTTGGAGACTAAATGACCTCACTCTGGTGGGTTCGCCGTGATGTACGTCTGACTGATAACCCTGCGCTGCAGGCTGCTTTGTGTGCAAATTCCGGCAACATGCAGCCTGCAAGGGTCATTCCTGTGTTTGTGCTTGATCCGCACTTGCTTGCGAGCACACCGCTGCGCCGGCAGGATTTTCTGTTTAACGGTCTACGCCATCTGGACAATCAGCTGAGAGAACTTGGCAGCGGACTGGTTGTGCGCAGGGGTCCACCAGAACAGGTTTTGCTCAACATCCTGATCCAATCTGGCGCAGATGCTATCTTCGCGGAGGAAGACTTTACGCCCTATGCACGGGCGCGCGACTTGCGCGTAGCAGAATCTTTGCCGCTGACCCTGATCCATGGGCAGACGGTGCTGCATCCTTTGCTGGTGCATAAGCCAGATGGTGCAGCGTATAGTGTCTTTACCCCTTTCGCCAGGGCCTGGAAATCGTTGCTGGCTCCTGACCTGGCTCCCATTCCGGCGCCGGTGAGCCTTCCGGCATTGCCTTTTCTCCGATCTGAAGAACTTCCCTTGCGATCTGAAAATCCTTTATTTCCTGCCGGAGAAAAGGAAGCTTTGCGGCGTTTGAATGCTTTCAGCGTTGAACAGATCTACGGGTATGAACTTGATCGAAATCGTATGGATCTGGAAGGCACATCTTCGTTGTCCCCTTATCTACGTTTTGGTATGCTTTCCTTGCGCCAGGCGGTTTCCGCGGCTCAGCAGGCAATTCGAAATGCTCCGGATGCATTGGCGGCAAAATCTGCAGAAACCTGGTTGACCGAACTTATCTGGCGTGAATTCTATATAAATATTATTTATCACTTTCCACGGGTCAGCTATTCAGCGTTTAACCAATCGCTGGCGCACATTCCCTGGCGGGAGGCGGAAGCCGATTTTGCTGCCTGG
>CAINXK010000399.1 GCA_903854805.1 uncultured Anaerolineae bacterium | reverse complement strand
TGGCCATATTTTGGGATGATGACCGCAGATATGGCATTAATATCGATAAAATCACCCACTTCCCGAAAATTTGTTTTTCAAAAGGGGACTTTTTCAGCAGGCTCCTAAAACTCTACCTGCGGGGCAAACCTTCGATTTTCATACCTTTGAGCAGCAAAATCAGGATAGTTAAACAACGGATGATGCGACGTTTTTTGATAATATTTTTTTTGAGTCTCGGGTAAAAAAGGGCAGGTTATTTTTTCGTCGTTCCGAATGAAATTTGGATGCCCGGATTGAGTAAAGTCAAGCTCACATCTTGCCCAAAGCCAGACAACTTGATACACTCACTGGGTGAGTAATCCAAAACCAGAAAGTTGAAATAATGGATAATAAAACACATCACACCGGCACACTCTCACCCGAAATGGCCCTACTTGGACTGCTGTATGCCGAACCCGGGCACGGTTACGATCTGCACCGCAAGGTGATCAACAATCTGGGCGAGGTTTGGCACCTCAGCCAGAGCCAGGCCTACTCCATTTTAAAGCGACTGGAAAACCAGGCTGATATTTCGGCGGAAGCAATTCCCCAGGACAGGCTGCCAGCCCGGCAACTGTTGAGCATGACCGCCCAGGGACGCAAGCGCTTTTTAGATTGGCTGGAAGCCCCCAGCGGTGGCAGCAGCCGCGCCATCCGCATGGAGTTCGTCACCCGGCTGTATTTTCTGAAGATGTATATGCCCGAAAAACTGCCCGCAGCCTTTGAACGCCAGCGAGCCGAGGCTGAAACCCACATCCAGCGCCTGGAAAAAGTACTCGCCGGGCTTCCCGAAGCACAAATCTACAATCGTCTGAGCCTGGACCTGCGCCTGAAACAGTTGCACAGCGTGCTGGAGTGGCTGGATACCTGCCAGCCACATTTCGGGGTAGATCATCTGAAATGATAATCGGCACGAAAGACCAAGCACGCGCAGTACACAATTCACCATTGAGGAAAAAATGACAGAATTCTGCTTGAAACCCATCGGCATCATTCACACGCCTTTCAAAAATCAAACTGGCATGCCCATCCAGGCTTCGCGCTCCAGCCACCTGGGAGAAATTGAAGTCTTCCCGGAATTCGAAGCCGGGCTGGAGAGCATTGAAGGGCTCTCGCACCTGATCCTGATCTATATTTTCCACCAGGCGCTCAATAGCACAGAGTTGATGGTCACACCGTTTCTGGATGACAAACAGCATGGCGTCTTTGCCACGCGCTTTTACAGCCGGCCGAACCCGATTGGCATTTCAATCGTTCAGTTGATCGAGCGCAGCGGCCCACTGCTTAAAATTCAAAATGTCGACATGCTGGATGGCACACCCCTGCTGGATATCAAACCCTACGTCCCCGAATTTGACAACCGCAGCCCGGATAAACTTGGTTGGTACGCCGATCGTGCCCACCAGTAATCCTTGTAAATTTCAAACCGCCCAATTCATCAATAAACGAGGGCCGACGCCGGTCAAGATTGCCTCTATCGGGGAAATGGCAACAATGCTACCCAGATCCATATCGCTGGGTAGCATTGTTATCATGAAATAAATTTTCAGAAAGATGGTGTATTGTTCAATCTTGCTTAAAATTGGACTGCCTGCTATGCTCACTCAGTGAGTATACACAAAACCATTTTGAAGGAAAGTAATGAAACGCTTATTAATCCTGTTCCTAACTTTGGCCATGTTGGCTTCAGCATGCAGCGCCCCGGCCACACTTGCGCCAGCCCCAACGGCCGCCCCAACTGCAACACTCGAGCCGCAAATGTTGACCATCTTCGCCGCCGCTTCTTTGACAAATGCCTTCGGTGAAGTTGGCAAGGCATTCGAGGCCGCTAACCCGGGGGTAACCGTCAAGTTCAATTTTGGCGGCTCGCAAACTCTGCGCACCCAGGTGGAACAGGGCGCAAAGGCCGATGTGTTTGCATCCGCAAACACAAAAGAGATGGAGGCCCTGGTCGCCGGCAGTTTTGTCACTGACGGCAGCCCAAAACCCTTTGCGACCAACCAGCTGATCGTGATCATGCCGGCCAATAATCCCGCCGGGCTGAAAACCCTGGCCGATCTAGCCCGGTCCGGGCTGAAAATCATACTGGCTGCCAAAGAAGTCCCGGTTGGTAATTATGCCTTGCAGGTGCTCGCTAAACTGGACAAATCGATTGGCACCGGATACAAAGACAAGGTACTCAAAAACGTCGTTTCCTATGAAAATGATGTCAAACAGGTGGTCGCCAAAATCCAGCTCGGCGAAGCGGATGCAGGCATTGTTTACACATCTGATACGGTGGCTGCGCCAGATTTGCAAAAGATTGAGATCCTGGCCGAAAATAATGTTATTGCCAGGTATCCGCTGGCTGCTTTGACCCGGACAAAAAGCCCAAAACTAGCCCAGGCCTTCATTGATTATCTGCTTTCCGCAAATGGACAATCCAGCCTGCGCAAATGGGGCTTTTTGCCGGTAGAATAACAGCAAACACCAGGTTCCTGCCTGCAAGAACCAGGACTACTTCGCCCCACAAGTACCAGGATTACTTCACCCTACAAGAACCAGGACTACTCCGTCCCACAAGTACCAGGATTACTTCACCCTACAAGAACCAGGACTACTCCGTCCCACAAGTACCAGGATTACTTCACCCTACAAGAACCAGGACTACTCCGTGCGCCTGAGACGTTCATCAACCCATCACATCGTTACAACGAACAGCCAGACTGACTGGCTGTTCGTTATTCCTGGCCTGCTGTTGGTATTCCTGTTGGGTCTGCCGCTGTTGGCCCTATTCCTGCGCGCATTCGGCAAGGATTTTTTCACGGACGCCTTATCAGATACCGCACTGGCCGCGCTCAAACTGAGTCTGATCACCAGCCTGATCAGTGTTGTGGTCTCGATCCTAATCGGAACTCCACTGGCTTACATTATGGCGCGCTGGGATTTCCCAGGTCGGGCCGCTTTGGAGCTGTTGATCGACCTACCTGTTGTGCTGCCTCCCTCCGTGGCAGGCCTGGCCCTCTTGATTGCCTTTGGCCGCCAGGGGGTCTTTGGCAGCTGGCTGGCAGCTTTTGGCATAACGCTGCCATTTACCACTGCCGCGGTGATCATCGCCCAAACCTTTGTATCGGCGCCGCTGTTTGTGCGTTCAGCCCGGATCGGCTTCGCTGGCATCGACCCCCAAATGGAGGAAGCCGCATACGTGGAAGGTGCCACCCAGTGGCAAATGTTCAGCCTGGTCATGTTCCCGCTGGCTGGGCGAGCCCTGGTCAGCGGCGCAATCCTGGCCTGGACCCGCGCCCTGGGCGAGTTTGGCGCGACCATTTTGTTCGCCGGCAACCTGGAGGGCGTCACCCAGACCATGCCGCTGGCCATTTACCTGGGCTTTGAACGCAACCTGGATGTGGCCGTGGTTTTATCGGTGGTGTTGGTGTTGGTCTCGCTGATCCTTTTGGGGGTCATGCGCAAAATAGATGCCGGCAGCCATGCTAATTAATGCCTGCGAACATCCAGGTTTGCATCTGATGAAAAGCGTGCAGTTGCAATAACCCGATTCCAATGACCGTGGCCCGGAAAAGCTGGTCTCGATGACCTGCCTGCAGAATCCACACATGGAGAAAAATTGCCGGTAATTGAGTTACGCGCGCATCTTCGTGACCGGCTTGCAAAACACCCATACATTAAAGCAGATCATTAATGGTAATATGAAAGTGTTGAGATAGCTTATTTCCAATGGTGACAGAGGCTCGATGAAACTCAAAATCCGTTCTTATATCAAGAATTTTATGGGGATCATGCGCCGCTGGCTGGCTTCACCTGTTTTACCCGATCCGGCTCAGACCAGTATCGCAGCACTGCTTAATTCAATACTTCTTCTTACACTCGGCATGGGGTCGATTATAGTTTTCTTGCAAATTGCATTAAACGGGGTGACAGATTGGAATAACATCATTTTATCGTTCGTCCTGCTGGTTATATCGGCAGGTTTGAGGGAAAACCTGCGCCGTGGGCATCTGCGTCCGGCAACCTGGTTATTGCCAGCGCTTTTCTGGCTATTTATTTCGGCTGAAATTTACAACCTGGGCACCATTCACACGGCACATATCTATGGTTATTTTTTGGCAGTTACCCTGGCCGCCTTTTTTGAAGGTGAAATTGCCGGTCTGCTATTCCTGGCTATAACCTGGATCTCCTTTGCTGTTTTAGCGCAGGCAGAAACTGCCGGGTTATTACCCACAACGGCTCTGATATCGGATGGAAGCCAGCTGGTCATTTTTGGGATCTTATCGTTTGCAATATTTATTGTAATGGTGCTGGCAAGAAGAAGCCTGCTTGAGTCGCTAAAGAACGCTCACTTTGAATTGGAGCAGCGCCACCAGGCAGAGCTGGCGCTGCTCGACGCAAATACATCCCTTGACCAGCGCATCAAAGAACGCACGCTTGAGCTTGAACAGGAAATTGAAAAGCGCAAGCAAACCAGCGAAGCCCTGGCCAAGAGTGAAGAGTGGTTTCGAACACTGGCTGATTTCACCTACAGCTGGGAATATATGCTCAGCCCGGATGGGCTATATATGTATGTATCACCACACTGTCAGGTGCTTACCGGCTACCCACCGCAACAATTTATCGAAGATAGCCAATTTTTTATCAGCATCATCCATCCGGATGACCGTCCTTCGGTTGCAGAGCACACCCGCCTGACGCTTGCGAATCACGAAGCATGCCTGGACTTCGATTTCCGCATCCTGACAAAGCGCGGTCAGGAACGCTGGATTGCCCATGTTTGCCGGCCTGTCTATAACAAGGACGGCGAATACCTGGGCCAGCGCGCCAGCAATCGCGATATCACCGTCCGGAAGAATAGCGAGCTGCGCCTGCGGCAACTTTCGCAAGTGGTGGAACAGAACCCATCCATCATCATTATCACGGACCTCGATGGGAAAATCGAATACGTCAATCCGAAATTCACCCAGGTAACCGGATACACACCCGCAGAAGCTCTCGGGAAATCGCCTCGCGAGCTGTTATCTGATGATTTGCCCGAAGCTGATCAGGACCTTCTGGCGAGCCAGGCCCTGGGTCAGGAATGGCGCGGTGAATTTCTAAACCGTAAAAAAAATGGCGAATACTACTGGGAATCTGCCATTATTGCGCCGGCCAGCAATGCTCAAAATGAAATCACCCACTACATTCATACCCGGGAAGATATTACCAACCGCAAGAATGCTGCATTGCGCCTGCGCCAGCTTTCACAGGCGGTGGAACAGAGCCCATCATCGCTGGTAATAACAAACCTTGCGGGCGATATCGAGTATGTCAATCCCAAATTTACGCAGTTAACCGGATACACGCTTGCCGAATCGTTGGGGCAGAACCCTCGCATCTTGCAATCAGGAGCAACAGCAGCTGCAACTTACGCGGAATTATGGGCGACCGTTACAGCCGGCCATGAGTGGCGCGGCGAATTTCAAAACAAGAAAAAAAATGGCGATATTTACTGGGAATCGGTTGTCATTGCACCAGTGGCTGATGATGACAAAAAAACCACGCATTACGTGGCCATCAAGGAAGATATCACCGAGCGCAAACATATCGAAAGCCTGCTGCAGGAAAGCGAGCAGCGCTTCCGCAGTCTGTTCGAGAATTCGCCCTTTGCGTATCAGGCCTTGGACTTGGAAGGCAATTTCGTGGATGTCAATGAAAATCTGTGTGAATTATTGGGGTATTCAAGAGCTGAGCTGCTCGGCAGGTCTTTCAAGCAATTCTGGACAGAAGATACGCAGGAATTCTTTCCGCAGCGTTTTCAAGATTTCAAAACCTTAGGATCCACAAACGCAGATATCCACCTGAAGCGCAAGGATGGACAAAACCTGATCGCCATCTTGAACGGCCGGGTGCAGGTGGACGCCTGGGGACGTTTCCTACGAACCCATTGCGTTCTGACCAATGTCTCTGAACGCGAACAAATGCAGGCGCAGCTGCGCCAGCAGAACAAATCGATGACGGCACTCTATGAGAGCGCGTTGGATTTTTTGCAAAATCACGACCTGAAGGAGCTGTTCGTTGCGCTTGCCGAGCATGCCTCGCAGCTGCTAAATGCCCGTGAAGTTGAGATCATGACTCTGGAAGGTGATGTTTTGTTGGCACAATATACATCGCCCAACCAACCATTCAGAGCTGGCAAACAATTTGACCAAAGCCAGGCTATGCTTTCCTGGCAGGCTGTCAACACACTCCAACCCGTCACCATTGATGATTACTCGGCTTACCTGAACAATTTCCCCCATGACGATCCCCAGCATGTGTTTGCAGTCGCATCCATTCCCATCATCGCTAACGGCCAATGCCTGGGTGTTCTGGATCTTGGCCGGGAAACACCCGGACAGCCATTCACGGCTGATGAGATCCAACTGGCCAAATTATTCGCCCAGATCTCAGCTCTGGCAATCGAAAATGCGAAACTAAGCACATCGCTGCTTGAACAGGCCATCCGCGATCCGCTGACTGGTCTGCACAACCGCCGGTATATGTTCGAAACCCTGCAGGTAGAAATGGCACGTGCGCTGCGCGAGAAATACCCGCTCAGTTTTGTTCTGCTGGATATTGATCGCTTTAAACAAATCAATGACGCGTTTGGACATGGCGCCGGTGATGCTGCGTTAAAAGCACTTGCCGAACAGTTCAAGCGCATGGTGCGCACAGATGACATCCTGTGCCGCTATGGTGGTGACGAGCATTTGATTGTGATGCACAATACCACCCCCCAAAAAGCCATCGAGCGTGCCGATCAATGGCGCAGAGCCATCGAAGCCATGGATCTGGAATATGAGAATGTGAGCTTCCAGATCACCATTTCGCTGGGTGTCTCTACTTATCCCGATCACGGCACGACCAGCGATGAATTGATCGCCTGTGCAGACAAGGCGCTTTTTGCTTCCAAAAAAGCTGGCCGCAACAGGGTTAGCTTTTACGAAAAACGAAGCCGAAAAACCAGGCAGCTGCCACCGCTCGACCCTGATTTCGTGGCACCGGATAATAAATAACGCCAATCATGTGTAAAGCACCTGCTGCAAGAAGAAATATTTTTTGCGGGGTAAGCCATCGATTTTTAATCGCCCGAGCAGCAGAACCAGGCTGGTAAGTGCCAAAACGAAGAGCTTGTGAGCAAATACCGCCAGTTCACAAAACAGCTGTTCAATCTGACATTGCCAAAGTAGCTGCAACACAGTAGAAAAAGGTTTTTGTGGTTAAATAGCTCAATCTGCCAGACCTGGCCGGGTATTCAGGTTGGATTCCCCCCCCCAGCAAACTGCTATCACAGCGCACTACTCCCTGGCGATATTTGTGCGATTCCGGCCATTGTGCTTGGCCAGATACAGGGCCTTATCGGCCTTTTCCAGGATTTCAGTTGCATCTGATCCATGCAGCGGATAAACAGCCACACCCAATGAGACCGTAATGGCTCCCAGGAAGTGTGCATTATATTCAAGATTTTGAGCCGTGACCGCCGCCCGAATTGCCTCGGCCCGCTGCAAGGCAATTTCGCAGTTGGCGTCTGGCAAGATCATCACAAATTCCTCGCCACCCAACCGGCAAACCACATCTTCCCCACGGATTTGCGTCTGCAACAAACTTCCCAACCTGGTCAGAACTAGATCTCCGGCCGCGTGCCCATAGGTATCATTAAAAGTCTTGAAGTGATCGATATCCAGCATGATAATGCTGACCTGAGTTTTTTTGCGGTTCGCCCGGGGAAGTTCCCGAGTGAGGGTTTCTTCCATGTACCGGCGGTTGAAAGTACCCGTCAATGGATCACGCACCGATTGAAAATGGAGCGTCTGGCGCAGCTTGATGTTAGAAAGCGACAGGGACAGATTTTCCGCCATGATGCGGGCCAGGTCCTGGGTCTGCTCGTCCTGCTCTGCGGCAGGCGGGTATTCAAGATGCAGCAGCCCCAGGATTTCTCCAGAGATGCTCAAGGGGATATCCAGGTAACTACCCGCAAAGGCTTTGGGCATGTGACGACACATCAGACCATGATCCGCGAATTTAACCATGTGGACCTGGCTGCGACGCAAAGACCAGCAGTCTTCCACCGCAAACTCAGACTTACTTGCCAGGCTTGCGCCCCAGGTGACCACAGACTCCACCTTGCTTATCTGGTGCGATGCCATGAAGACCGCCCCTGAAGCGCCCGGAAATAACTGCACGGCAAATTGCTCAATCACGGTAAAGGCTTCTTCCACATCCTTGCAAACCTGCAGGAGTTCGCCCATCTGGCGCAGAAGATCCGAATTACGCCGGCTTTGCTCAAGATGGACTACCAGGCTTTCCAGTTTTTCGTTGGAGAGTCTCAACAGCTCTTCGGCCTTCTGGCGTTCTGAGTTATCCTCAAACATGAGCAGCAGGTGAGGTTCTCCAGCAGAATTAAAGGGGGCACAGGTGGTATTCAGCCATAATTCCTTACCAACCGAATTGATGGTATGGATCTGGCCGAAGACAGGCAAACCAGTATTCATGGCGCGCAAGGCACTATCATACAGACCAGACTTCTTCCAGGTCTCCAGCGTATGGAAATCCTGTTCCAACAAGCTTTCTGGATCAATCCCAATGATTTTCCCCGCAGCTGCATTGGCCGAAATACAAGGCCCGGAGGTTTTGTAAATCGTGATGCCAATTGGTGAAGTCTGTAAAATGGTCTGGGTAAACTCCAGGGCTTCAGTGATGCGCGCCTGATCAAGCTTGCGACCGGTGATATCTTCCTTGACAGCCACAAAATGGGTTACACCGCCGGCTTCATCCAAAATAGGCGAAATGGAGGCAGTCTCCCAGTATATTTCTCCATTTTTTTTACGGTTTTGAAATTCACCGTGCCAGACCTGGCCAGACAGGATAGTCTTCCAGAGGGTTTCATATTCTGTTCTGGTGGTATGCCCTGTTTTTAGAATGCGCGGATTCTGACCAAGCGCCTCTGCCTGTGTATAGCCAGTCAAACCGGTAAAGCGCGGATTGACATATTCAATACTCCCATCAATATTCGATATGACAATCGAAACGGGGCTTTGCTCAACTGCCTGAGAAAGTTTTCGCACAGCCGCTTCCGATTTTTTCCGTTCAAACCACAAACCCAACATTCTGGCGACATTATCCAGCAGTGTTTGCTCTTCGGGGACCAACACAGTCTCATTCTGGATGTAGCACACCAGCAGCTGCCCGCATTCCCGGGCATTGATCATGATGACGGCCTTCAAACCATGTGTGGCGAACTCATCATCATATTGATTGCTTTGGTAACGTTTACCATCCAACTCGATGCGCACGGCTGCAATCTGCGGGTATTGCATGGCTGCAATCAGATATTCAATCACCTGCCGGCACAATTCGCTATCCGGGATGGCCAAGTTTTCCAACAACCGCCCCACATTCTGCAGGCAAGTCAGCTCCTTTATCCGCTCCCCAACACTCATCTCCAGCTGACGGCGCGCAGTAACATCCTGCAGCGAGCCCAGGGAACGCACAGGCAAGGCTTGCAGGTCATATTCCGTCTCGCCCAGGATTTCGACAAACCTGAGGGAGCCGTCTTTCAACAAAACGCGATTAATGGAATAAAAGGATGTGTGGTTTTCAACCGCAGCCTGAAAGTTCTGCCTGACAGATTCAAGCTCCTCTGGATGAATAAAATCCAGTAAAGCCCCCGATTGGCCAAAAAGACTCTGCGGTTCCAACCCAAAGATGCGGAACGTTTCATCAGACCATTTCTCGAGGGTTGTGGCATGATCATATTCCCAGCTGCCGATGTGGGCAATTTTCTGGGCCTGGGTAAAGATATTTACCTGGTCTCGCAAACCAGCCTCGACACATTTGCGATCGGTGATATCCGTACCCATCGCATACCAGCGCAGCTGTTTGCCCCAGGTGTCAAACAGTGGGCGGGCTTGGATCAGGAACCAGCGATAGGTTCCGTCAAACCGGCGCAGGCGCTGCTCCATTTCAAAAGCTACGCCATTCTGGCTGGCTTCTGCCCACTTCTGCCGGCCGGGTTGCACATCATCCGGATGCAAAACCAGCAACCAGCCAGCTCCGGCAGCCTGCTGACGGGTTTTCCCGCAAAAATCCAGCCAGGCCTGGTTGGTATATTCAAGCTGTCCATCCGGATAAGATGACCAGGCCAGACCAGGAAGTAAATCGATCAGTTTTTGAAAAGCAAACACCTGTTCATTCTGACCTTTTTCATCTACCAATATCGGGCTACTAAGCTCTGGAGCATGCTTCATACCAATATACCTCTCAGCCAGAAAATATCCGCGCACGAGCAACACCAATATTGTTTACGCAAATTCTAATCAAAAGGATGAAAAAGGTTTTTGCGGGAGAAGACCCCAGCCAGGATCGCATCAAGGTAATCCCAAACCCGCTTGACCCTTATCCATTATTCAGGTTTTGGAAATTATGGTCCATGTTATTGTAATAACTTTTGCAGCCCTGTGCCCCTACAATCACTTTACAAAAACGGTATTTCACACACCAGTGGGGCATACTGACGAAATCGTTGCACAGTCAGCCAAACCCTATCTGTTCCAGCAATTGTGAAAACCGGAACAGCGCTTAATCTCGCTATTCCGGTGGTTATCCCTGGCGCTCCAAGGGGATACCTGGGTAAATACAGCATCCTACGAGAATAATCTCGCGCAACAAGCCAGCGTCAATCCGGGTTTCCTAACGAAAAAAGATCTCCACACCAGGTCTGAGATTGCAGGTTACGCGAAGAAATCAGCCCAGGCTAAGCCACGAAGACTTCCACACAGTTACGACCGTTCTTTTTGGCGGTGTAAAGCGCCTGATCAGCCTGGTGGATCAGCTCATCCAAGGTCAGGCAGGGGACCAGGGCGCCCTTACCCGTAAATTCAGAGATGCCAATGCTGATATTGACAGTAACCTGACTATCTTTATAGGTATGCTGCAGGTCGCTGATGTTTTTTCTGAGGCGTTCGCCCACCAGGAAAGCCTGGGCCGCGGTGATTTCCGGCAGGATGGCGATAAACTCTTCGCCACCATAGCGACCGATAATATCGGATGAATCGCGTAGAGTGGTCTGAATTGTTTTTGCGCAGTTGATCAGCACCTGATCGCCGACCTGATGCCCAAAATGATCGTTGACCTGCTTGAAGTGGTCAATATCCAGCATCAGCACGCAGAACGGATGGTTGTAGCGGATGGATCGCTCGAACTCTGTAGCTGCCAGAAATGAGAACTGCCGGCGGTTGAACAGGTTAGTGAGCGAATCACGGACGGCCAGGCTTTCCAGCAGGGCTTCGACCAGTTTGCGCTCTTCAATTTCGTGCTTCAGCTCGCGATTTTGGGTGCGGAAACTTTCGGCTTCACGCCGGGAAAGCTCGATCCGGTATTCGGCTTTGAGCAGAGCGATTTTACGGGCCATGTCTTTGCCACTGATGCTGACCTGCAGCGCATGGAATTGTTTGAAGTGCTCCAGAACCAGGCGGTACTGGTCGGTGTTTTCGTAAATGGTGCACAACTGCTGGTGGCATAACATCTCGGTGGTCTTAAAATCGTATTGGCGAGCAGTCTTAAGCGCCTGGAGCAGGAAAGGTTCGGCAATCGGGTATTTTTCTTGATCCATATTTAGGCCCGCCAGGCCGAACATGATTAGCATGAAAACGTAGGGATGGGCCAGATTGCTATTTTGATATTTGGTCAATGCGTCTTGCAGGTACCTTCCAGCTTCTTCAAATGATTTCATTCCAACCAGGATTTCTGAAATGGTTGAGTTTACAATTAATTCTTCGGATAACAAGCCCAGGTTGCGTGCCAGATCGATAGCTTTCAGGCTGTATGGCAGGGCGTCGCTAAAGCGTTTCATTTCGAAGAGTGTGTTGGCCAGGTTGTTACAGAGGATCATGCTGATTTCAGGAATGGCGATTTTTTCAGCAAGTTGCAAGGCTTCGTGGTGGTTTTCGAGCGCGTGGTCGTAATCGCTGGATTTGCAATAAATATTGCCAAGCACATCC
>CAINXK010000398.1 GCA_903854805.1 uncultured Anaerolineae bacterium | reverse complement strand
TGGCTAATTCAGATCGCATCCATTTTTTGGGAAATTTACGCGCCTTTGTAATCCTGCTGGTGATTTTGCTGCATGGTTCTATAACCTATATGGTCAATGCGCCTGTCTGGTGGTATGTTGTTGATCCGCAAAGCAGCCTGTTGTTCACCGTGCTGGTTTTGCTGGTGGATGTTCCCATCATGCAGGCGATGTTTTTTATTTCTGGCTATCTTGCCATGCCATCTTTGCAGAAACGCGGAGCCGCGGGTTTTTTGAAGGAAAAAGTTGT
The DNA here is from genome assembly GCA_903854805.1 of uncultured Anaerolineae bacterium. Next base: position 8,522 of record CAINXK010000398.1, on the reverse strand, counting down.
GCGCATCGGCATCCCCTGGGTGGCGGGTGTCTTATTGCTGGCAGCGCCCACCACTTACCTGAACTATTATTCGCGCGGGGTTCCGATGGGTCTGTTTGAATTCTGGGGAACTGATTTTTGGACAAAGCTATACCAGCAATCAGTTTACTGGTATTTGGGAATACTCATGTTGATGTTTGTGCTACTGGCTCTCGTGTATGTCTCGAGCTTGCGCCTACAGTCCAGCCAGGTACTCGTTCGGCAGCCTTCATGGAAGCTCTGGATCAGTTTTGGGGCGCTGATGTCAGTTTGCTTCCTGGTCATTAACCTGTTTTATAACATCGATGACTGGAAAAACTTCGGGTATCTGTTTGTTTTTCAGCCTCTGCGCCTGCCTTTGTATTTTGGTTATTTCGTCCTGGGGATTTATGCCCGACAAGGTAGCTGGTTTACCGCTGATGGATATAAGCCCGGTCTGGCCGGCTGGGCTTCTGCCAGTTTCATTTCGGGGTTGCTATATTTAGGCTTGCGCATGTCTGTCCCCGCAACAGCACTCAACTCTGAGCTTCCGATCAAAGTGATTACAGCAATTCTATTTAATAGTTTTTGCCTGTCTTCCCTGATGGCAGCCCTGGCTTTGTTTCAAACCAGGCTGAATGGTGCTGGGCGTGTTTGGCAAAGCCTGTCATTTAGTTCGTATGCCATGTATTATTTCCACCCGCTGATCCTTTACCCGCTTGCGCTGGTGTTTCTTACTGTTCAGATGCCACTGATACCCAAAGCATTGACGGTCATTTTGCTTGGCATACTGTTGAGCTGGTTTTTCAGCAGCCAGGTGGTGCGGAAGCTGCCCATCTTGCGGGAAGTTTTCTAAGCACCTGCCGGTTAAAGCTCCGATATTCGTTCATTCGCGTGAAATTGTTGCGATGGTTAAGACCTGAACCTGGAGACCGTGGGTAATTACGATTTTTCAAAGTCCAGCTATTGACAGTTTGCCAATTTATTCGATATAATGATCCTTCGCCGTCATTCTGTGTGGAATGATGGTTTTTCCATTTCTATAGATCTTAGTTCAAGTAGGAGCAATCGATGACGTCCGCTCTTTCCAAGAAAAATTATGCGCGCATCTCCGTTGATCTGCGTCTTCCCAACCTGATCGAAGTGCAGCTCGATTCGTTCGAGCGGCTCAAGCGCGAAGGTTTGGGGGACCTGTTTCACGAGGTTTCACCGATCGAATCGTATAACAAGGGTATGAAATTATACTTTCCCAGCCGCGGCACTGAGTCGCAGGAGTGGGGTCTCAAGTACTGGTTCGGCGACCCGAAACATTCAATCGAAGAGTGCGTGGAACGTGACCTGACCTATTCCAGCCCGTTGTATGTTTCTGTTTTGCTGGCTGGCGCGGATGTCCCTGAGCCGATCAAACAGGATATTTTCCTGGGTGATTTTCCCGAGATGACAGACAAGGGTACTTACATTATCAATGGCACGGAGCGGGTGGTTGTCAGCCAGTTGATCCGCAGCCCAGGTGTGTATTTCGAAGCCCCATCCGATCGCGCCACGGGTCGTTCGCTGGCCATGGCCAAGCTGATCCCGGATCGCGGCGCCTGGATGGAATTTGAAACCCGCAAGAACGACTACATCATCTTAAAGTTTAACCGCAAGCGCACCGTGCCGATTACGGTTTTCTTGCGTGCTCTGGCTGCCATCGATGATGGCAGACCGGATTCCCCGCTGACCACTGGGTCAGATGAAGAAATCCTGTCGCTGTTCCAGGATGTGGATAACAACCCTGATCGCATGTTCATCGCTTCCACGCTGCGCCAGGAGCCCGAATGGGATCTTTCTGGCAGCCAGACCATTGCCCAGGCCGCATTGATTGAATTCTTCAAGCGTATGCGCCCCGGTGACCCGGCGACCCTCGATAATGCCCGCGCTTTCTTGCAGGAACAGCTTTTTGATCAACGGCATTATGATCTTGAGCGCGTAGGTCGTTACAAGCTCAATCAGAAGCTGGACCTGAACGTCCCGATCCCGCACCGCACCATTACCAAGAGCGATATTATTCGCCTGGTACGGCGCATGATCCTCATAAATAACAATGTAGAGCACGCTGATGATATTGACCACCTCGGCAACCGGCGCGTCAAGACTGTTGGCGAGCTGATCCAGAATAAACTGCGCATCGGACTGCGCCGTATGGAGCGTGTCATTAAAGAACGCATGTCCATTCGCGACCAGGAACAGCTCTCCCCAGTTACCCTGGTGAATATCCGCCCGGTTGTTGCGGCTCTGCGTGAGTTCTTTGGCTCCAGCCAGCTCTCGCAATTCATGGATCAGACCAACCCACTGGCTGAGCTGCGCCACAAGCGCACGCTTTCAGCGCTTGGTCCGGGTGGTTTGCGCCGTGAGCGCGCTGGCTTCGATGTTCGCGATGTGCACCACTCGCATTACGGTCGTATCTGCCCAATTGAAACACCAGAAGGCCCGAACATCGGTTTGATCGGCCGCCTGGCGTCTTTTGCGCGTGTAAATGAATACGGTTTCATTGAAACACCTTACCGGCGTGTTTTGAAGTTCATGCGTTCCAACGATCCCAACCTGCTCAACCGCTCGCTGCGCGAAGATGTTGTGGTCGGTGGGGAAACCATTGCCACAGCTCTAACTCGTATCGATGGTAAATTGGTCAGCATTTTGAGCAAACTTGATCAGGAAATTCTGATCGCTCCGTATGTCTCCAATGATATTGAGTACCTTTCTGCAGATGCCGAAGATAAATTCGTCATTGCGCAGGCTAATGCAGTCTTGAGTGACGAAAGCGAATATGTTGGCAACCGGGTTTCCTGCCGGTTCCATTCCGGTTTCATCTTCACCAATCCGGAAAATCTGGATTATATGGATGTGGCTCCCCATCAGGTGGTGGGTATCAGCGCTGCGTTGATCCCCTTCCTTGAACATGATGATGCCAACCGAGCTTTGATGGGCTCGAACATGATGGCCCAGGCGGTTCCGCTGGTGCGTCCTGAAATTCCGACAGTTTCGACTGGTATGGAATATTATGCCGCGCTTGACTCTGGCCAGGTGGTGGTGGCTGATGCTGATGGGGAAGTGCTTTCGGTGACTGGTAAGGAAATTGTGATGCGCGAAAATACGGGTGGGTTGCGAACCTACCAGCTGCGCAAATACCAGCGCTCGAACCAGTCGACCTGTATCGATCAGCGCCCGGCAGTAGTTAAGGGCCAGATCGTCAAAAAAGGCGATATCGTTGCCGACTCTTCTTCTACCGACGGCGGCGAATTGGCCCTGGGGCAGAACGTGGTGGTGGCCTTCCTTTCTTGGGAAGGTGGTAACTTTGAAGATGCCATTCTGATCTCTGAAAGACTGGTGCAGGAGGATCGCTTTACCTCAGTGCACATCGAGAAATACGAAGTTGAAGCCCGCGATACCAAGCTAGGCCCGGAAGAAATTACTCGTGACATCCCCAATGTGGGTGAAGACGCGATTAAGGACCTGGATGAAAACGGCATTATCCGTTTGGGTGCCGAAGTTGGCCCGAACGATATCCTGGTCGGCAAGATTACGCCCAAGGGCGAGAAAGAACTAACCCCTGAAGAACGCCTGCTGCGCGCCATCTTCGGCGAAAAATCTCGCGATGTGAAAGACACTTCGCTGCGCATGCCGCATGGTGAGCGTGGCAAAGTTGTGGATGTGAAGGTGTTTACTCGCGAAGACAACAACGATCTTTCGGCTGGTGTCGATAAGATGGTACGCGTTTCGGTTGCTCAACGGCGTAAGATCACGGCCGGTGACAAGATGGCAGGACGCCACGGTAACAAGGGTGTCATTTCGCGGGTTGTGCCGGTGGAAGATATGCCTTATCTGGAAGATGGTACACAGGTTGACCTGATCTTGAACCCGCTGGGCGTGCCTGGACGTATGAATATCGGCCAGGTGTTGGAAGTCCATCTCGGTTGGGCGGCCAAGCGTTTGGGCTACCGCGCAATTACGCCGGTGTTTGACGGCGCCAAGGAAGAAGAAATTGAAGCCGAACTCGCGCGTGCCTGGCTGGTAGATGAAGCCTGGCGTATTACTGCCGCCGAGGCCTGGAAATGGCTGAGCGAACAGGAATATGATCCGGAAAGTATTCGCGATGATGATGAAGTCCGCAGCCTGTATTTAGAATTCTGGCTGGGTGCGCGCGGTTACGATGTCAATCGCATGGCGATTGATCTGGATTATGTGCGCCGTTCCACCGCGACTGAATGGCTTAAGGATCATGGCTATGAGCCGAATGGTATTTTAGCCTTCGAGATCCCAAAAACACGCGATCGCGCCAGGATTGATGCAAATGCCCTGACGGCCTGCCATCGCCTGTGGCTTGAGTCTATGAAAATTGATGTGTCGGATCTTCCCGATGAGGCTTTGTTCGCAAAAGCCCAGATCGTCATGCAGGAAACCCGTGCTCCCATTCCAACCCTGGGCAAACAAACCCTGCGGGATGGCAAAACCGGTGAGCCGTACGACCAGGCCGTCACTGTTGGCGTAATGACCGTACTTAAACTGCATCACCTGGTTGAAGACAAGGTCCATGCGCGTTCCACAGGCCCATACAGCCTCGTGACCCAGCAGCCGCTGGGTGGTAAGGCACAGTTCGGTGGACAGCGCTTTGGTGAAATGGAAGTTTGGGCGCTGGAAGCTTATGGCGCTGCACACACCCTGCAGGAAATGCTGACCGTCAAATCTGACGATGTTCAGGGCCGCGTAAATACTTACGAGGCGATTGTCAAGGGTGAACAAATTGAAGAGCCCTCCATTCCGGCTTCATTCCGGGTGCTCGTGAAGGAGCTTCAGTCGTTAGGCCTGGCGGTGGAAGCTGTCAACGAAGGCGGCGACATCATTCGCTTCGGCAAGGATGAGGAGAAGGTGCATCCTCCCAAGCTGGGAACTGGTTTGCTTGGTTTGGGAGAAGACTTAATGAAGATGCAGTAACATTCCTTGACGTCACTTTATGGCTGTGATAAAATAATCAGCCGTTGCACTTAGGTAGAAGTCTGCTTTTCTACTGTGTATTACAAGTGAGGCCATCAGTCTTGTAGAAGATGGCCTCACTATTTGCTCGAAAAACGTCCTTTTTCATGTAAATTGCAGCAATATTTTCTCGGAGGCGCAAGTGCCCACAATTAACCAGCTGATCCGCAAGGGTCGCCAGTCCAAAAATGTCAAGAGTAAAGCCCCGGCTTTGCAATATACACTCAACATCAAAAAGCAACGCCGTGAACGTCAAGACGGTGGAGCCCCACAGAAGCGTGGTGTTTGCACCGTCGTCCGTACGATGACGCCTAAGAAGCCGAACTCCGCGTTACGCAAGATCGCCCGCGTTCGTTTGACCAACGGCATCGAAGTGACGGCTTACATCCCCGGTGAAGGTCATCAACTGCAAGAGCACTCCGTTGTGCTGGTGCGTGGTGGCCGTGTAAAGGATCTGCCCGGTGTGCGTTATCACATCGTGCGTGGTTCTTTGGACACAACTGGTGTTGCCAAGCGCCGCCAGAGCCGCTCGAAGTACGGCGCCAAGCGCCCGAAGTAACAGCTTCATAACATTCGCTTGTAATATTAACCACACGGAGTTTTGGTATGCGTAGAGGAAAGCCCGATGTTCGACCGATCACGCCTGACCTGCGGCACAACAGCACAATGCTGGCAATCTTTGTTCAGCATATGATGGAACGCGGCAAGAAAAGCCTGGCCATGCGCTTGATGTATGATACTCTGGACCTGATCCAGGAAAAGACCGGTAAACCCGGTATCGAAGTCTTTGATACGGCCATGAAGAATGTTGGCCCGGTGATGGAAGTTCGCCCTCGCCGTGTTGGTGGTGCCACTTACCAGGTTCCGATGGAAGTGCCCTCCAATCGCCGCATGACGCTGGCCATTCGTTGGATTCTTTCATCCTCCCGGGCTCGTTCTGGCAAGTCCTTTGCCGAAAAGCTGGCCGGTGAGTTGATGGACGCGTCTTCCAATCAAGGCGCCGCAATTCGTAAACGTGAAGAGACGCACAAAATGGCTGAAGCCAACCGCGCTTTTTCGCACTACCGCATGTAGTTTCTTTTTTTTTTGTTCGGAACTGAGGTTTAAATAATGCCACGTAAGTACCCGCTCGAAAAGTATCGCAATATCGGCATCATTGCTCATATTGACGCCGGTAAAACGACAACCACTGAGCGTATTCTATTCTATACAGGTAAGACACATCGCATTGGCTCGGTGGATGATGGCACAACCGTCACTGACTGGATGGTCCAGGAGCGAGAGCGTGGTATTACCATTGTATCTGCCGCTGTTTCAGCGGAATGGAAAGGCTATCAGATCAACATCATTGATACGCCTGGCCATATCGATTTTACCGCTGAAGTTCAGCGTTCAATGCGCGTTCTGGATGGCGGCGTAGTGGTATTTGATGCCGTTCAGGGTGTGGAACCACAATCCGAAACGGTATGGCGTCAGGCTGACCGCTACGGCGTGCCGAGAATCTGCTTCATCAATAAGATGGACCGGGTAGGTGCTTCCTTTGAGCGCTCAGTTGAGTCGATCAAGGTGCGCCTGGGTGCCAATCCAATTCCGGTGCAGCTGCCTATTGGTGTTGAAGCTACCTTCAAAGGTGTAGTCGATCTGATCGAAATGAAGGCAATTTATTGGGAAGATGAACTGGGCCGCGAGCCGCGTGAAGGCGAAATCCCTGCCGATATGCTCCCGGCTGTTCAGGAAGCCCGCCATTTCATGGTTGAAAGAATCGCCGAAACTGACGATGATCTGACTATGCGCTTTCTCGAAGGTGAAGAAATTGGTGTTGCCGATCTCAAAGCGGCGCTGCGCAAGGCCGTTATTGCTGGGAAGGCCAACCCTTGCTTCTGCGGTTCTTCTCTGAAAAACAAAGGTGTTCAGCCTGTGTTGGATGCTGTTATCGACTTGCTGCCTTCGCCCGTGGATGTTACACCCATGAAAGCAACAAACATCGATAACCCTGATGATGTGATTGAGCTTACTGCGGACGATAACTCTCCGTTGAGTGCGCTGGTCTTTAAGATTGTGACTGACCCCTATGTGGGTCGTCTCGCTTACTTCCGCGTTTACTCCGGAAAGTTGACTCAAGGTGCGACAGTAAATAACAACTCCAAGGGCAAGCGTGAGCGGATTGGTCGTTTGATCCGTATGTACGCCGATCGCCGCGAGGATGTGGATGAAGTGATGGCCGGAGATATCGCCGCAGCGTTGGGTTTCAAAGAATCCTTCACTGGCGATACCCTCTCCGAAACTGATTATGTGTTGGAAAGCATTTCTTTCCCCGACCCCGTTATTTACATTGCTGTTGAGCCGAAAACGACCACCGACCAGGAAAAAATGGGTGAGGCTCTCAGGAAACTTTCAGAAGAAGATCCGACCTTTCGAGTTCGTACTGATGAAACAACCGGTCAGACGATTATTGCCGGGATGGGTGAACTCCAGCTGGAAGTTATGGTCGACCGTATGCTGCGCGAATTCAAGGTGCAGGCCAATATTGGCAAGCCGCGCGTTGCTTACCGTGAATCGATCACACGCAAGGTAGATAAAGTCAATCTGAAGTACGCCAAACAATCGGGTGGTCATGGCCAGTATGGTCATGTTGTTCTCAGTATGGAACCCGGCGAACGTGGTTCTGGTGTTGTATTTGAAAACAAGATTGTTGGTGGTACCATCCCCAAAGAATATATCCCGGCTGTCGAAAAAGGCATCAAAGAGGCCTCCGAAAGTGGCGTCTTGGCTGGTTATCCGGTGGTAGATCTGAAAGTCTGCCTGATTGACGGCTCCTTCCACGAAGTTGACTCGAACGAAATGGCCTTTAAAATGGCTGGTTCGATGGCGTTCAAGGAAGGTGTTCACCGTGGCGGGCCTGTTTTGTTGGAACCGATCATGAAGGTGGAAGCAATTGCTCCCGAAGATTATTTGGGTGCGATCATTGGTCAGCTGAATGGCCGCCGAGGCATGATTTTAGGAATGGAAATGCGGCCTGGAAATGCGCAGGCAATCAATGCGATGGTTCCTCTGGGTGAGATGTTCGGTTATGCAACTGAAATTCGTTCAGCCAGCCAGGGACGCGGTGTATTTTCAATGGAATTTGACCACTATGCGCCAGTTAGTGATGCTGTGGCGCAGGAACTTATCAAGGCATAATTTTTCTCGTAAGTACTAATAAGGAGCGATCTTTCATGGGCAAGCAGAAGTTTAACCGTAACAAGCCTCATCTTAACGTGGGAACGATGGGACACATCGATCACGGCAAGACGACCTTGACCGCGGCGATTACCAAAGTGTCTGGTTTGATGGGAAAAGCCGATTTTCGCGCTTATGACTCGATTGACAACGCACCTGAAGAAAAGGCGCGTGGTATTACGATCAATATCGCCCACGTGGAATATGAGACCGATAAGCGTCACTATGCCCACGTCGACATGCCTGGTCACCGCGACTATATCAAGAACATGATCACCGGTGCGGCGCAGGTAGAT
>CAINXK010000397.1 GCA_903854805.1 uncultured Anaerolineae bacterium | reverse complement strand
TCGTTTTCAGCATTCATCATACCGGCGACATCGAGATGGGCCCAGGGAGTTTCATCGCTGACGAATTGTTTCAAGAAGACGCCGCCAATAATGGTGCCAGCTTTGCGACCACCAGAATTCTTTAAATCGCTGTCGCTGCCTCTGATCTGCTCAAAATACTCTTCATCCATGGGCAGGCGCCAGAGGCGTTCAAAGGTTTTCTCGCCAGATTTGAAGAGGTTTTCGGCCAGTTCGTCGTTGGTTGAAAGCATGCCGGCGCGATTGGTTCCGAGGGCGATGAGGACTGCGCCGGTGAGTGTGGCGATGTCGATCATGGCACGGGGTTGGTAGGTGCGCTCGGTGTAGGTGAGCGCATCGGCCAGGACCAGGCGTCCCTCAGCATCTGTGCTGATGATTTCGATTGTTTTTCCATTGAGAGCGGTGATGATGTCGTCGGGGCGGTAGGCGTAGCTGGAGATCATGTTTTCTGCAGCAGCGATTACACCGACCACCGGGGTGGAGAGTCCGAGCCGGGCAGCAGCAACCAGGGTGGCGATGACGGCCATGCCGCCAGATTTATCATATTTCATGGTGATGATATTATCTGGTGATTTGAGCGAATAGCCGCCGGTATCCATGGTGAGAGCCTTGCCAACCAGGGCCACCGGTTTACCACCAGATTTTCCGGCATGTTCCAGGATGATCAAACGGCTGGGGGTATTTGAGCCTTTTCCAACAGCCACGATTGCGCCTGCGCCCATTTCGGATAATTGTTTGTCGTCCAGAACGGTGCAATTTAGCCCAACTTCAGCCGCGATTTTCTGGACTCGTTCCACCAGCGTGACCGGGTTGATGACGTTGGGTGGTTCGTGGGCCCAATCGCGTGCCAGGTTGACGGCTTCGGCGATAATGGTGGCTTTGTGGATGTACTCTTTCAACCCAGCATCGTCCACGCCAGCTTTCGGATCAATCAGCAGGCTGAGACTGGTGGATTGATTCTTCTTTTCAGACTTGTAGTGGTTAAAAGTAAAAGCACCCAGCAGCAGCCCTTCGGCGAAGGCAGTTATGGATGTGGATGGTGGCATGCCGGTTCCTAAAAGGGTTTCCAATTCGACGCCGACAGTGCTGACTTCATTGGTGGCGAGCCATTTTGCCAGGGTGCCACCAGCGCGCCGGATCATCTCTGCGGAAAGTTTGTGCTGTGATCCGAGGGAAAGTACTACCCTGGAGCCAAGCATGCGAATATCACCGGTCTCTTTGCCTGCGGTTTCCAGTGTAACTGTTTCCGGTGCAAGAACCGGGGTGACGATCAGACCAGAGAATTCGCTGGCATGCTTCAGGTTTATCGTGATACTCATTTTAGTGACCTCTTTTAGAACAGGAATGGGATGAACAGTTTCGATCTGCGCTTATATTGGGGGAATTCGGAATAGCGGGAAAGTGAGCGGTCTTTTTTTACCATGTTGGGCGCCCAAATTATGATAATGAACAGAATAATGACAAGGATGGGAAGCCAGTGCATGGCCAGCAGACCGAAGCCAAGGTAGATTAACAGCTCTCCAAAATAATTAATATTGCGGACCTGGCTTAGTAAACCATCGGTGATAAGGTGATCAGGATTGTATTTCAACTCGATATATTTTTGCATATCTGCGGCAAAGTGTAAGAATACACCGAAGGTGTATAAACTTACGCAAACTGCCAGCAGCCAACCTGGAGCTGTGGTTGAGCGTGAGGTGATTAGAAATGGGGCAATCCAATATAAGCTCAGTCCAGCCCAGATCACCAGGCCGTACCAGGGCGCTTTACCTTCTTCCCATTGTTTATCAGGGAAGATACGGCTTTTCAGAACCCAGAGTATGCCGTATGTTCCGTGCAGGGCCAGGTAGATCCAGGCTGTGATGTTTTGCCACTGCTTAAAGTAGGCTATCATTGCGATGATAGCAAGAAAAGTGCAGCCTTTATGGATATTGATTAGAAATTTTTGTTTCACTGTTGTGTGCCTTCTTTTTTTGATTTTAGCCTGGGTTTGATTAATCAGGTTTGTTTGCCAGGGTAAATCGAGTTGAGCGGATGCGGCGGAGCGAGTGCGAATCTATCCTGGGTATCACTCCAATTCGGCAAAACACATCAGCGTTCAGGATCATAATTGTAGCAGAAACCAGCTGGAATGCGCTGAATTTAGCAGGTTATCTGCCAGGGAAAGCTGGGATTGTTGATTGTATAGCGGCTAATATCCGCCCATGCATGAATGTCTCTATGGGTATATCCAGCGCGATAATATTTTGCATTGTTTGTACCCGCTTACCAGGCTGACGTTGAGCCTGGCTCCTGGCGGAGCACAAAGCTGGATTGACAAACACAAGGCTGGCAGATAAGAACTGCCAGCCTTGTGTTGTATCAATGGATGCTCAGCGTAATATTTTGGAAGCGATGCGGTTGATGATGATCTGGCTTTCTGTCTGCTCATCATCCAGACCGAAACTTACATCATGAGCGGCGGGGTGTTCTTGAGCTAGATAATAGGCTTGCATGGCTTGCTTTCCCGCTTCGATGAGCGCGGTCTTGCGTTGTGCGCTCATGTCGAACTCAGTGGTTCCGTAATCTCGGGCTGGCATGCGTACCACCAGATTTGAGTAGCTGTCGATGACCATTTTGTCGCGGGCGGATAAGGTGGTATCTACCAGGCGGGAGAGGCGCTGGATGGTGACAAGATTAGCGAGATTCAGTGTTTGAGTTTGGACAACCGTTTCTGGCGCGTTGGCTACTGGAGTTTCCTCGTCAATCAAGAATCCGAGCACTTCCTGGCTGATTTTTGGGCCCATGACCTGGGTGATGTCTTTCAGGTCTGATAGAAACAATTCGATCGGGAAGTTCGACAACAAGCCGCCATCCACAATGGCATGCCCGTTGATATCGTGATTATTATAAAGACCCCATTCAGGCTGCCAGATGACCTCCTGCCAGAGCAGCGGTATGCTCATTGACATGCGGGCCGCCCAGGCAACCGGGCATTTGGGGGCGGTAGTGTGGTTTAGAACCAGCATCTGTTTGCCGGTTGTGTCAGAAGCGACCAGGGAAAGCTCAGATTTGGTGGCTTCGAAAAACTGCTGCATGGTCATGGCGCCGAATTTCCGACGTTTGCCAGAAAATTTCCCTGAATTGAGCTTATCCTGGAGCCAGGTGAGAAAATTATCAGCAGAATACCAGCCGCCTCGTTCAATAAATGAGAAAAGATGCCGGAAACCAGGGTCTTCAGCCAGTTTTTCGGTGATGGCATCATCGAGCTTTTCTTCTATAAAGTCGGGGACCAGAGGCAGGTTGATGGCGCGCAAAAAAGTGCGGATGGCGCTATTTTTTATGGCTGCCTGGTCAAAAGGGCCGGGCGAAGCCATAAAACTGGTGAAAACGCTTTTTCCATCGGGCAGGTTTTCGTTAAGGGCGGCCAGCATTTCATCGGATAAATATCCGGCGGCCAACAAGGTGGCGGTGATAGCTCCAGCCGATGTTCCCAGCAAGCGCCCGTGAGTGTGGCCACGGGTTTCAAATTCCTGCAGAGCGCCTACAAATGCCATCCCTTTGGCACCGCCGCCTTCAAAGACAAGATCATATTCCATAATAGTTAACTCCCATTTTGATGAACGAATAAATGTCAAATTACTATACAACAAACGGTTGACGTTCACATTAAAATTGGCCAAATAAATTGGAATAATGTTGGGGATCCAGGTTCAAGTTTTTGTGCCATAGGAGGCTATCCTGAATTATTTTGGGTAAACCCGCAACTCTTCATAGCCGGATATTTCGCACAATTCGCGTTTGTATAGCAGTTGGGGGAAAACGGCCAGAACAATTTCGGCGGTTGTGTAAATTTTGCATCCGCTGACGAGATGCCCGCCGGTGGTGACTCCATTGGAATCTGAAATGCTGATGTGAATGTGTGAGCCAAGCGTAGAGACGGTACCGGTCGCCGAAACGATTTCGAAATGTCCATCATAATCGTTGTAAGAATTGCGATTTGCCAGCCGCAAGGTGGCATGTGTAAGGCTGCCGACTGCGCACAATATGCAGCTGGCCAGGATGGTGTGTTCGGCAGCGAAACGTTCGATCTCATCAAACAGATCCTGACCTGGCTTGAGTCGAAAGGTATGATTTTCAATGGTCATGTTTTTTCCAATGGCGGTTGTAATGGTGACTGTGAATGGTTTTTTGAACTGGATGGCTAACTGGCGCGCTTGCTGATAAAAATGAGCCGCAGGATTTTCAGTTCTTCGTAGTTGACTGTGCCGTTCAGGTGGTCAAAAACGGGTTTGAGAAATTCAGTTCCGACTTCATCGAAAACAGCAAAGGCAGTTTTTTGCATCAGCGGAGTTGATTTTGCCAATTTTTCAAGTTCCGCAGTGTTGCCCAGCGGATAGCCGTCCAATGAATATTTTAACAAGTTATCGATGATGGTTCCGGTTGTGACTGCAAAGCGCTCTGCCAACTGCTGAAGGTTTTCGCCGGCATTGAAGGCTTCGCCAACGACGACATGACGCCTGGTCGCGCCATTCGCCTCGCCTTTGGCTGCGGATTTGGCGGAGGGTTTCTTGCCCGGGCTGGGGCGTTGTTTTTCGGGGATGCCGTGCTTCTGGCAATATTGCTGGATCAGATCAAGAAAGGTTTCTCCGTACTGGCGTGCTTTGACCTGTCCGATGCCATTGATATTGAGCAGGCTTTCTGGCGTGAGCGGTGTATATGCGGACATTTCCACCAGGGTCCGGTCAGAGAAAACCACATAGGGCGGCACGCCAGCCTCGTCGGCTAACTCTTTGCGCCGGGCTCGCAGAATAGCGAAGAGAGCATGGTTGTATTCCAGCTCAGCCTTATTGGCCTTTTGAGGTGCGCGTTCTTCGACTTCTTGAAGTTGTCCGAGGATGGGTGTGCGGTTGCGCAGGGCTTCGACGGCCATTGGGCTGAGCTTGAGTGTGTGGAATTCGCCTTCTTGCTCAAGATAGTTTTGTTGAGCCAGCTGGCGGGCCAGATGCATCCACTGTTTTTGATTGAGTTCCAATCCGATGCCATAGGTGGATAGTTTGTCGTGCTCAAATCTGAGCACTTTTTCTTTTTTGGAGCCGAGCAGAACATCCACGACATGCCCGGCACCGAAGCGCTCGCCGGTGCGTTTGACGCATGAAAGAAATTTTTGAGCCGGGACCGTGATGTCTTCCAGGATGGGAGCTTCTGCGTTACAGTTATCGCAGTTTTTGCAATTTTGAACGGTATAGTCCTCGCCGAAGTAGGTCAGGAGCGGATGACGCCGGCAGATAACCTGTTCCTCGGCATAGCGGACAATCGCGTCGAGGTGTTTGCTGGCCACCCGGCGTTCTTCGCCTTCTTTTTGTTCGATGAAATATTTTAACTTGGCCACATCCGAATAGCTGTAGAGCAGCAAGCAGTGTGCCGGCAGTCCATCGCGTCCGGCGCGGCCAATTTCTTGATAATAGCTTTCTATGCTTTTGGGTAAATCATAGTGGATCACAAACCGCACGTTGGGTTTGTTGATGCCCATGCCGAATGCAATGGTGGCTACTATGATCTGGACATCATCGCGGATGAAGGCTTCCTGGTTGCGGTGACGCTGCTCATCTTCCAGGCCGGCATGATAGGCGCGTACGGAATGGCCTTTGCGGGTTAGAGTTTCAGTTAGTTCGTCGACTTGTTTGCGCGAAAAACAATAGATGATGCCTGATTGGTCTTTGAAGCGCTTCAGGAAATTGGCGGTCTGGATGGCGGGATCGCTTTTGGGGGTGACTTCGATGTATAGATTGTCTCGATTAAAACTGCCGATAAACTCGTTGGAGGCGCTGAAGCCAAGGCTAGTCTTGATATCTGCACGCACTCTTTTGGTGGCGGTGGCTGTCAGCGCCAGGCAAACGGCATCTGGGAAACGCCGGCGTACATCCACCAACTGGCGGTATTCAGGTCTGAAATCATGGCCCCATTCTGAGATGCAGTGGGCTTCGTCGATAGTGAAGCAATCGACCTTAACGCTGGCAATCAGCTCAAGGATGCGGGGAGTCAGCAGGCTTTCAGGGGCCAGGTAGAGCAGTTTGGTCTGTGAGCGCCGGACATATTCCATATTTTGCTGGTAAGCATCGGGCGAAAGCGTGCTGTTCAAGAAAAGGGCCGGGACGCCGACAGCGTGCATTTGCTCCACCTGGTCTTTCATCAGCGCGATGAGCGGCGAGACCACCACAGTCAGACCCTCGAAAATTAGGGCCGGAATTTGGTAGCACAGGGATTTTCCGCCCCCAGTCGGCATGACCGCCAGGGAATCGCGTTTATTGAGCACGTTTTCGATGACTTTGTCCTGGAGTGGGCGAAAACTGTCGTAGCCAAAGGTGTTTTTTAGGATAAGTTTAGGCGTGGGTGGCATGAATTTCTCGATTCGATCCCCGAATTTTTTTGGAGATGATTTATTAATCAAAATTATACAACTTGTCTGGGTGAAAAAGGTTTTTTCTCGAACTCATTCGCGGTTTTGGAGTGGCTGATCAGATTTCGTCTATAATTGCGGTACTTAAGCGAGGTATGCATTGAAAAACTCAGCAGATATTTCCGGCCGCCGCGACCCTTACGCGGCGCTTCGTTATCATGAATTTCGTATGCTCCTGACCGGGCGTTTCATTTCGTCTTTAGGCAACCAGATGTTATCGGTTGCCATTGGGTGGGAATTGTGGCTGCGGACGCACAATGCTTTCGCACTTGGGATGGTTGGTCTTGTGCAGGTTATACCGGTTATTCTGCTTTCACTCCCGGCTGGGCATGTTGCAGACCAGTATAACCGCAAGCGGATTGTTATGTTTACCCAAATTTTGCTGGCCTTGTGTTCTTTCGGGTTGGCCGCGCTCTCGTATGGGCAGGGTCCGTTGGTGTTGATCTATTTGTGTTTATTAGGGATTGGAATTGCGCGCGCTTTTAACGATCCAGCCTCGGCCACGCTTGTACCGCAGACTGTGCCGCCGGAAGTATTCAGTAGTGCAGCCACCTGGGGCAGCAGTTCCTGGCAGCTGGCCGCGATCATTGGCCCGGCGATTGCTGGATTGGTGGCAGCGCTGCTGGGGAGTGTTACGATCATCTATCTTTTTGATGTTCTGGCTTCCATCATCTTCCTGGTACTGATCAGCCTGATCAAGGGACGACCGCTGGCGCTTTCACGTAAGTCGGCGACCCTGGAATCATTGGCGGAAGGGTTGCGCTTTATGCGCGCCAATAAACTGATCCTATCAACGATCACCCTGGATATGTTCGCGGTATTATTTGGCGGAGCTGTGACCTTGCTGCCAGTTTTTGCAACCGATATTCTGAAGGTGGGTCCGCAAGGCCTGGGATTAATGCGGGCAGCGCCTTCAGTGGGCTCGCTGCTGATGGCTTTTGCGTTAACGCATTTGCCCACATTCAAGCGGGCAGGCAGAACGCTGCTGTTGGCGGTGGCTGGTTTTGGCCTGGCAACGGTCTTATTCGGAATTTCGACTTCGTTCTGGTTTTCGATGCTGATGCTGGTGGTGCTTGGTGCGCTGGATAATATCAGTGTTGTTATCCGCAGCACGCTGATTATGACGCGCACACCGGACGAGATGCGAGGACGCACATCGGCGGTTAATAGTATTTTTATCGGTGTCTCGAATGAATTGGGCGGTTTTGAATCCGGGCTGGCAGCGGCAATATTTGGGCCGATCATCTCGGTAGTGGGAGGCGGCATCCTGACTGTGCTGGTGGTATTGGGAATTGCCAGAATATGGCCGGAACTGCGCGACATGAAAACCCTGGATGTGCCGGAAGAGTAAGCCTACCCAGGCTGGAAGCTGGACAGCGGTTAGCGTATTCTGGGTTGACGGCGCACAGAAGCTGGACTTTTGGCCTGGGCAGCTTTTTGCTTCGCTTCACGATTGCTCTGAAATTTGAGAACCAACCAATAAACGGTCAGAAAGATGACCGTCAGACCAGTGCCCCGGTATAGCAGCTGCATTGAGAGCAGGGGCGAATCTGTGCCGGCATTCAGACCATGCAGGGTGACGCCAATGTAGCTCAGCAGGCTCAAAATATGAATGGACCGGAAGGTGCGCATGCCGATGCGAGTGCGCAGATAGAAAGTGACTGTCACAAGCATGATGATGTAAAAGGAAATCACGCCAATGCCGACCCAGAGCGGGCGGTAGGGCGAAAGAAAGGGGATCAAGATTTGCAGGGTGGAGTAGGGCAGGTAGCGGTCGATGGACAGTACCAGAATATGGAGCAGGGCAAATCCGATCGCTAGTAATGAAATGAATTGGTGAAAGTCAAAGGTGTAGCCTGGTTCCAAGACTGGTGAGATGATCCGGGATGGAACTGCCAGGCCCCAGACAGTGGATAACCATAACAGAAGAAAAGCAATAATAGCGGAAGAGCGTGTAACAAACCACCAGAGCTGCTGGCTATCGGTGGCGAATAACCAGCTCAGGTTACCAGTCAGCCAATCACCGGCGGGGGTGAACACGAATATCGCTCCAATCAGCATGATCGCCAGGATTCCAAAGACGATCATGCCATCCTGGAAAATTCTCCAAAGTGTCTGGCTGGTGCTGGATTCGTATTCAGGGGTATTCCGTTTTTCATTCATAAAATGTACTCCAGACAATTTTGGGTTCCAAGGATATTTCCTTCATGGTCGACTGCCAGATAGGCAATTTGCATGTTTTGGGCAATTATTGGGGCTTCACCTGGCCCGGCGATCAGCAGCGCTTTGGCAAACGCTTCGCATTGGGTTGTTCGTGCGGCGATTACAGTTACGCTCAACCACTCGGTTTGAGCTGGTTCGCCGCTGCGTGGATCGATCAGATGGTGGCGCATTTTTTCGCCCTGTTTCCAGGTGCGTTTTGTGATGGAAGATGTTGCCAGCCCACCGGATGGCAGATTGAGGTTTGCCAGGATTTCGCCAGGGTTGCGGGGATCTTCCAGGTCGACCTGCCATCCGGGCAGGCCGTCTGGCAAGCCGAGCATGTGCATGTCTCCGCCTGCGCTGACACAGCAGGCCGGGCTGTATTCAGAGAGCAGGCTGGCAGCCTGTTCTGCAATCCAGCCTTTGGCTATGCCGCCCAGGTCCAGCGAGAGACCTGCGGGTAGTGATATGAGCGATTCTTCGGGGTTGATGATGATTTCATCGAATGGGACGTGCTTGCGCGGGCTGGGCCCTGGGTAAATGAAGGCAGCACCGGCATTGGCGCGGATGAGCTCCATGCTGCGATCATATCCTAGCTGTTTTAGATATTCCAATATTGAAGGGTCAAACAGCCCCCTGGTTTGTTCGACGTAGGTTCTGGCAAGCAGGATCACCTCAAGTAAATCTGGTG
>CAINXK010000396.1 GCA_903854805.1 uncultured Anaerolineae bacterium | reverse complement strand
GCCAAAAATTAGATAAATAGCGGCGGCGAGCTCAGACACCCTGGCTTCTCGATTAGTATTTACGATAAAAATATCAGAATAAATATTTGTTCGATGAACTGACCGGATTTACTCACGGCTGCCTTTGTTTTGCTTTCCGCCATGCAAATTTTTACTGCGCGGGTCGCTGCGTGTGCTAATTAAAGGTTTGCCTGGCAATTGGTGATCCGACGGGATGGTTGCCTCGCCAGTTGACCACAAAAATCCCCTCTTTGTTTGTTATTCTGGGCATCTATATACTTGCTTGCAGATAGCGGCTTCAGCTGCCAGTAGCTTTTTAAACAGTTGACGCGATTGCTATACAATCAATCCAGGTTAAAACAAGATCCCCCACAGATAAGTTTTCTGTGGGGGATCCCTGTTGAAAGCCGGGCATAGGTTTCGCCGTGGGCCAATCTTGCAGGAAGCTTGTTTTTTCCCGAGTGAAGGATTAGCTTACCCGGCGCTGATTTTTAGCAGGGCATTTTTCAGTTTTTCGACTTCTTCCAACGTGTTGTAATGGACCGCTCCCACGCGCACCATGCCGCCTTTGTCTTCCAGCCCGAGTCGTTCAGTAACATTGATGGCATAATAATTTCCATCCCAAACATAAATTCCTTCTTCATTCAACTTTTCGGCCACCTGGCGTGGTGTAAAACCTTGCATGCGGAAAGAAAAAGTCGCCACACGTTGGTCCAGTTTATTAATATCGGTTTGCCCATAAATCTCGAGATTAGGGATTGATTGCAGCGCGGAAAGCAAGGCCCGGTTAAGTTCATGTTCATAGGCGCGCAGGGCCATCAAGCCCTTTTTGAGATCCAGGCGGCGGCCGGAATAGCCTTCGCCGGCGAGAGCCTCTTCCTGCTCGCTGCCGAACTGCTGGCCGAGCCATTCGAAATATTCGACAGCGCCTAGCACACCCGCGATACCTTCATGGTTTTGGGTACCGGTTTCAAACTTGTAGGGCAGCTGGTTGGTTGCTGGGCGCACCTTATAAGCGAACAGCTCTTCCAAAAGGGCGCGTTTGCCGTACAGGATGCCGCTGTGAGTTCCGAAAAATTTATAGGCCGAGGAGACCAGGAAATCACAATCCAGTTTTTGGACATCGATGGGCCCATGGGCTGCATATTGGACCGCATCCACGTAGACCATGGTTCCGGCGTCATGCGCCATTTTGATGATTTGAGCCAGTGGATTGATTGTTCCCAGGGCGTTGGAAGCATAGCCTACTGCCAGGAAGCGCGGTTTGCGGTCGAGGGCTTTCTGCAGTTCGTCAAGGTTTAACGTGCCATCTTCAACATCAAAACCGACCCAGTTGACATTACAGCCACGGTCTTGGGCGGCGAGCACCCAGGGTGTCACGTTGGCATCATGATCCAGGCGGGTGACCACAATTTCATCGCCTGGGTTCCAGGTGCGGGAGATGGAGCGGCTGATATGCAGGGTCAGGGTGGTCATGTTCGCGCCAAACACAATCTCTTCGGCGCTGCCAGCATTGTAAAAATCAGCCATGGCGTGGTGGGCTTCGTCCAGAACAGCGTCAGAAGCAATACTGGTTGCAAAAGCACCTTCGTGGTTGGCATTGCATTCCAGCAGATAATGATTGATGCGCTCAAGCGACTGCCGGGCAATTTGCGTGCCGCCCGGGTTATCAAAGAAAACTGCCGGTCTGTTCAGAGCTGGGAATTGACTGCGAATAGCTGAAAGGTCCAGGGACATGCGAATCCTCCAAAAAGATAGTAAGGTTGGCCGAATAATAACATCAGTTTCCCTGGTATGGAAACTGAATTGCCAGATCGGTGTGGGCTGTAGTTCACGCTTCCTTGCCGCTGGGAAGATCAGCTATTTTTTACTTTGGTCTGCCGGGCCCGCTCCCAAGCGCCGCGTCCGGGTCCAGATATTTACCAAGCCCAAGTATAGCCAGTAAATCTACGCTGATCGGTGGGCTTCCCCGTGGCTGGCAAAGCGGCTGCAAAGTTGGCGCATATTTAATTGAATTTTCGACTCGTTCGCTATATACTTAAATTGATCTCATTCAACCAGGAGGAAATATGTTCGGGAATATACTGCTTGCTGTAGATGGTTCTGAGCATGCCTTGCACACCGCCAAAATGGCTGGCGAGTTGGCACGCACAATGAAGGCTGAGACAGTACGCGTCGTCGTGGTTTACAACAATATCCCCTCATATTTAGGTGAGCCGAATATGCAGACCATCCTCGATATACGCCTGCACGACGCAAACATCATTTTAGAGGCTGCGTTGAAAGCGCTCGGTGAGATCCCAGGAGAGATCCATACAGAATTGATCGAGGGAACTCCGGCCGAAGCTGTGATTGAAATTGCCACCATTCGGAAAGCTGATGTGATCGTGATGGGTTCGCGCGGCATGAGTTCGCTGGCGGGTTTACTGCTGGGCAGCACCAGCCAGAAAGTGGTTGCCCATGCGCCTTGCCCAGTATTGGTGATGCGCTAACTTAGCTTTCCTGCTGGGCTAGAAGCTCGGCCTCGGCCAACTCCTGTGGTGTGTTAACATTGGCAAAGGCCAGTCCCAGCCTGTCGTGCAGCTGACACTCCTGCGGCGAAAGCGCGCGAACCCGCACTCTTGGAAACCAGGAGATTAACTTCCATTGGTCGTTATCCAGAGCCCATTCCACCGCTTGCAGGCAGGTTTCGCGGCGGTAAACAGCATGCAGCGGCTCGTAGCCGTCAGGCATGCACGGAATGACGATGTCGACGGCTTCGTCCTGGATCAGGCGTGCCTGGAAAGCAAGCAGGGCCGGGCTGGCGAAGGGCATGTCGCAAGCCACCACCGCTACCAGCGGTTGTTTGGCATGTTGCAGCGCAGTGAAGAGCCCACCCAGCGCGCCGCGCCCTGGGCGTTCATCCTGGAACAATGGCACTTTCAAGAAGCTGTAAGCCTCCGGCTGGTTGGTGGTAACGATCAGTTCGGTTGCCAGCGGAGATAGGCGCGTGACGATGCGCTGGATTAACGGCTGCCCCAGAAAAGGCAGCAGAGCTTTATCCCGTCCCATGCGGCGTGATTCGCCGCCAGCTTGAATTGCGATAGTGAGCATGGCACGATTATAACTGAGGGCAGCCGGGGGAGATGAACAGAATTGATGAAACCCTTCACAGGAGTATGATGGCTGAATTGGCGAGTGTTTTAGATGAAATGACAGCTAGAGCAGATTTGTTTGAAGATTTACCCGCACAGGCTGTGCGCTGTTTGGCTTGCGCACACCGCTGCACGATCAACCCTGGTAAACGTGGCATTTGCCAGGTGCGTTTTAACTCCGCCGGGCAGCTGCGCGTGCCCTGGGGTTATGTGGCCGCCTTGCAGGCTGATCCGATCGAGAAAAAACCGTTTTCACACTTCCTGCCGGGTGCAACTGCGCTGACATTTGGCATGCTGGGCTGTGATTTTCACTGCGCTTACTGTCAGAACTGGCTGACATCACAAGCACTGCGCGACCCGGCTTCGGATGCATCTTTGAATCTGGTCAGGCGCATCAGCCCCCAGGAACTGGTCAAAGCTGCCCGGAAGGTGCAGGCGGATGTGATTGTTTCATCGTATAACGAACCGTTGATCACCAGCGAATGGGCAGTCGCTGTCTTTAAGGAAGCCCGGGCTGCCGGGCTGCAGTGCGCCTACGTCTCGAATGGGAATGCCACGCCAGAAGCGTTGGAATATCTGCGCCCGCATCTCTCAGCATACAAGGTTGATCTGAAATCCATGCAGGCAAAAAATTATCGCAGCCTGGGCGGGGTGCTCAAAAATGTGCTCGATACCATCCAGAAGGCGCATGACCTGGGCCTGTGGGTGGAGGTTGTAACGCTGCTGGTGCCCGGGTTTAATGACAGCACCGAAGAACTGTTTGAAATCGCGCGTTTTCTGTTATCGGTTTCAGCGGATATTCCCTGGCATGTGACGGCTTTTCACCGGGATTATAAAATGACCTCACCTGGCAATACCCCGCCCGAGACGTTGATCCGCGCGGCAGAGATTGGCAAAGAAGCCGGATTACATTATGTCTATGCCGGCAACCTGCCCGGGCGGGTGGAAGAATATGAAGATACCCACTGCCCGAAGTGCAATAAAGTGCTCGTGCGCCGGCGCGGGTATATGCTGCAGGATTACCGCATCAGCGCGTTGGGTACCTGCCCGGGCTGTGGGGCAAAAATAGCGGGAATTTGGCCGGAAAATCCAGGGCAAATCAGGATTAATGCCGAAAGAATCCCAAGAAGCCTATATTAATGTCGAAAAGATGCTGTATAATCTATCAACGTCCAAAAAGGATGTGTGGTGGAGAACCTGAAATTCCTGATCTCCCTGATATTCACTCCACCAACCAACCCCCATTTCTCTCAGGAGGAGAAAATATGAAACGTACTTTTTATTTAGGGAATCGGAATTTATAAAATATCCAGAATTATAGGTTATCCTTCTGGTCAATCGTAATAGAAGGATAAAAAATGGAAATTAACGCATCATTGAAGACAGTGTTGATAGAGACAGCCCAGAGTTTGACAGGTGCAACGCGTAGGCTTTTTATGGCTCGCACAGTGAAAATGCTTGGGCGTGGTGGTGCGCAGCGCGCGGAAAAAGAACTTGGTTGGAATCGAATCACGATTCGGAAAGGACAGCATGAATTGCAGAGCGGTTTTACATGTATCGACAACTTCTCCGGACGTGGTCGGAAACGAGCCGAAGAACACTGGCCTAACCTGGAGCAAGATATTCGGGAGATTGTAGGTCCCCAAAGTCAGATTGATCCGAGTTTCAAGACAGAGCGGCTCTATACTCGGTTGAGTGCAAATGAAGTGCGCAGTCAATTGATCGAGAAAAAAGGTTATACTGAAGTTGATGTACCCAATCGCCGTACAGTGAGTACGAAATTGAACGAATTTGGATACCATCTGCGCAAAGTAGCCAAACGAAAACCCAAAAAAAGTTCCTGAGACCGACGCAATTTTTGACGAAGTACATCGGGTGAACATTGATGCAGACGCGCGGGCCGATATACTGCGGATATCGCTGGATGCGAAAGCTATCGTCAAAATCGGTGAACTTTCGCGTGACGGATATAACCGGGTTCCGGTGGCTGCCGCAGATCATGATTTCAATCCTGATGCTACCGTGACACCTTTTGGATTTTTGTTGCCAAAAAATGGAGCCCTGTTTTTATCTCTCGGTACATCCAAGATTACCACGATTTTATTGTTGATTGCTTGGAAGATTTGTGGAAGACCGTTTTGCGCCCACGTTTTCCATTGGTTACTACCCTGGTCTTAAACATGGATAATGGACCGGAAAATCACAGCCGACGCACGCAATTTATCAAACGTCTTATAGATTTTGTCGCAGAAAATCAGGTCACGGTGCAATTGGCATACTATCCGCCATATCATAGCAAATACAATCCTATCGAACATTGTTGGGGCTCTTTGGAGCAACATTGGAATGGCACTCTGTTGGATGAATTAGATACCGTTCTAAAGTTTGCACAGAGCATGACGTGGCGCAATAAACACCCCATAGTCCGGGTTGTCACCACCATCTATAAAACTGGTGTGCGCTTGTCGCAAGCGGCAATGGCTGATTTGGAAACTCAGATCAAGCGCTTGCCTACCTTGACAAAGTGATTCGTAGAAATTTCACCGACTACTCTGGCTATGAATACTTAATTTTTGGCTCTTTGGGATTTTCCGTGAAGCTCGAAGTTAGTACCGGCGCAATCATATACAAAACGCAAAAATGACCTAAAAAATATGGTAATACCGGGGGTTCCAGCACGGCATGGTTTTTATCCGCGTTTTCCGCGCGATTTGCTAAGCAAATCGTCCGCGTCCAATTGGTTTTAACCACGCCAAATCCCAGAGGGCCTGCAATAATCGAACCTGGCTGTTGTCGTGATATAGTTATTGCATGAAAGCTACCCAAAACCTGCCCGAAAACTTCATACTCGCATGGAATCTCGATCTGAAACACAATACAAGCCTGAACATTATTTTGCAGGTCATTGGACTGGGCTGGATGGTGCTTTCCGGCTGGGGATTATCCTTCTGTCTGCGCCTCATCCGCCCTGAATATAACGCACAACTGGAATCTGGTATGAGGGGCAATATACTCACCG
>CAINXK010000395.1 GCA_903854805.1 uncultured Anaerolineae bacterium | reverse complement strand
CCTGCTTATCCAGCACTACTGATCCTGTTGGTAGGCTACGGATTTGCAAGCATTTTTCAATGGAACCGCCCATTATTATTGGCATTGGGAAAACCCGGATATCCGGTGCTGGTCTCTCTGCTGGTTGGCAGTGTTGAACTTGTTTTGATTTTTTCTTTTGTGCCCCGCTTCGGATATCTGGCCTTGGCAGGAATTCTTTCATCCTATTTTGTTGTTTCCGTCGGCATTATTATCTGGCGCGGTTTTAGCGAAATCAAGCGCCGATCTTTATACATCGACGAAGTGTAGATCCATATGGAGTGCCAATTATGAAAATCGTTGCTATTTCAGGTTCCCAGATCCCATCGAACGTTGCAAATAGTTTGCAAACCATGAAAGCAGTTCATGCCTTGGCCCAGCTTGGTCACGAAGTTACCCTGATCGTTCCGTTTAGTGAGCATAACAGCAGCGAAGAGAAGTGGCTCGATCTGGCAACCTATTATGGCTTGCAAGACGAGTTCCAGGTGGAGTACATGCCAAGCGCATCACGTCGTCTTTTTTTCCTCTCAGCGGTGCACCGGGCCAAAAACCTAAAACCAGACCTGATCTATGTCTGGCCCCTGCCATCCGCTGTGTTGGGGCTGATGAATGGGCTCCCTGTTGTTTTGGAAATGCACGATCTGCCATCCGGACGCATAGGCCCACTCTGGTTTCGTTATTTCCGCGACTTTAAAGGTAAAAAACGCATGACAGTCATTACCAAGGCCTTAGAAGACGCCCTGGCAGAACGCTTCGGCTCCTATTTACGCAGCGCGGACGTAGTGCTGGCCCCAAATGGTGTGGAACCCGAACGTTTCGAAAACCTACCCAATCCGGTGGCTGCCCGACTTGCTCTGAACCTGCCGGAAGCCCCCACCATTGTCTGCACAGGTCACCTGTACCCAGGCCGGGGTGTGGAATTATTTATCAAACTGGCGGAGGCATTCCAATCCAAAGGAATCCGCTTTTTATGGGCGGGAGGCAAGCCTGCCGATATCGAAAAATGGCAGGAGAAAACAAAAGACCTACCCAACCTGACTTTCTGCGGTTTCGTTCCGAACACACTTCTACCCATGTATCAAGCCGCCGGAGATGTGCTTTTAATGCCATACAGCCGCGAAATTAGTGTTTCAAGCGGCATGGGGCATTCAGCCATGGTATCCAGCCCAATGAAAATGTTTGAATATCTCGCGACTGGTCGAGCTATTCTGGCATCGGACCTGCCCGTATTTCATGAGGTATTAAACGAGAATAATGCTGTCTTTTGCCCTCCTGAAAACCTGCCTGCCTGGGAAACCGCATTACAGGCCTTATTGGATAATCCGACCCACCGTGCAGAGCTGGCCAAACAAGCTCGCGATGATGCCCAAAAATACTCATGGAAAGAACGCGCCAGGCGCATTCTGGATAGTTTTCCAGGGTAAGCTCCAGATGTATTTACAGGCAAAGCCCCATTCTCTGTTAAGGATAGTTTTTGAACGACCAGGGTAGAAAATTGTGGGCATGGTTGGGAATTGTTTTGGCCGTGGCAATTTTGGCGCGCGCCAGTTTGTGGTTTGCATATCCAATCGCCCAGGGCAACGATACGCCAACTTACCTGCACCTGGCCAGTTCTTTAAAAAATAACCATGGATTCGAGCGTTACAATGGCACTCGCACACCCGGATATCCCATCTTTCTGATGTTGGCGGGCAACACCGATCGAGTTTACCTCCTGCAATTGTGTCTGGGTGTGCTGAACACATTCATGGTTTATTACATCGCCTGGCGTGTCAGCCAGCGTGCCTGGTTCGCCGGTTTGCTGGCGCTGATCCATACTTTGAACCTGGGCCAGATTTTTTTTGAAGCCGCAATGTTATCTGAGACTGTGGCTACATTTTTCCTTCTAATTATCCTGACTGGCCTGGTTTATATCTTAAAAAACCAGGCCACAGTTGATACACAAATTCCCCCCGCACCGATCGCTGCTCGAAACCAACCTGACCCTGTCCGCGTGCTGGCGGTATCGCTTTTAATAGGGTTAGCAGCGGCGGCCCTGGCCTTGACCCGCCCATTATTTGCTTTCTTCCCCTTTTTCGGAGCTTTTTTTCTGTTCTTTTTCTGGCGCCCAGTTTCTATAAAATTGCGATTGAGCGCGGCAATCCTGACAACCCTGCCGGCCTTGTTGGTGCTGCTGGTGTGGATTAATTTTATTTATTCACGGTTTAATATCATCGGCCTGGATTCGATCGGTGGCTATCACCTGGTGAATCATACCAGCAGCTTTTTTGAACTGGCTCCAGATGAATATGCCCCCATCCGCGCCACTTTTTTACAGTTCCGCGAGCAACACATCGCAAGGACAGGTTCACCCATCAATACCATCTGGGATGCCATTCCGTCCTTGATGCTCCAAACCAAATTAAATTATTATTCACTCGGGCGTGTAATGGGTAAAATTTCGACCCGTCTGATCAGCGAACATCCCTGGTTATATTTGCAAAATCTGGCTCGGGGTTGGTATTGGTTCTGGAAGGTGGGCGTTTTCTGGCTGCCTGATACGCTTTCAAATTCATCGCTGCGCAGCCTGGTAAATAACATCATGCTGGTCGAACGCGCCTGTCTTTTTGGTATCAATTTATTATTTCTGAGCGGTTCATTGGCCTTGCTTTGGCAAAAATTCCGCCGCTGGTTCGGGCTGGATCTTTTCACCTGGTTCGCGCTCAGCGCAATTTGGGTCACATCCATCTTGCAAACGCTGGCAGAACATGGTGATAACCCTCGCTTTCTGGCTCCATTGCAAACGCTGGTTGTCCTTGTAACTGCGAGTTGGCTAATAAATATTTGGGCTCACTTTTCCCCTCCTAAGAAAGAGCAATACTAGATGAAACGTTCAGTTTACCTTATCATGCTGGTTGCCTTTCTTCTGCGTTTCGGACTTGGCGCAACTGCTGCCAGCCTTCTGCCACGGGTGGGTTACGAGAGCAAACCCCAGCAAGCCGGGTACCTCTTTTTTGACGCGTATCGCCGCGATACGCAGGCTTGGAACCTGGCACAATCATCAAAACCGCTTTCACGCGCATTCGACGATAAATTTTCGTCTGACCAATATGGTGGTTTGCTTTGGGTGAGCGCATTTGTATACCGGTACATCTCAGCGGGTACGCACCAACCCCTTTTGGTTGTTTTTCTGGCGGCCTTAGCTGGTTCGCTGGGCGTTCTGTTTGTATTCTTAGCCGCCAAACGCCTGGCAAATAAAACTGGCTTGGTGCCTGCACAAAATACATCAAATTGGCAATGGGATGATAAAGCTGCACTACTTTGTGCGCTTATCTTTGCATTCTACCCAGAATCCATTTTATTGGGCGCTGCCCAGATGCGCGAACCATTCCTGATGACCTTTATCGCAATGGCCTTTTATGGGCTGACGGAATGGCTGGCCACCCGCCAGAAAGCACCCTGGTTCTGGATCGTGTTTTCGCTGGCTGGCATGTTACTGGTTTCACCCGGTTTTGTAGTAGTGACACTAATCGCATCCGCAGGCTGGTTATATTTCGCCGGTTCACCCGCCGAAACGCAGCCCGAACATAAAATTCCATGGCAGGTCATCGCCGGAGCCCTTGGATTGTTTGTCCTGGCCCTGATCATACTCACAACCAGTTGGAATTCTCTGGTCGCAGTGCGGGGAGGTGGTTTATTTGGCGTCATCGGTAGTTGGGCACGCGAAACAACCCGCTGGAATGCCTACCTACTGGGACGTAGCTCCGGAATCGTTCAGCTGCTTTTTCAAGCACTTCCACCAATTCTGGCTTTGCCCTTCGTAGCGATTTATGGCATTCTCCAACCCGTACTGCCAGCTGTATTACTGGAGCCCGGGGTTCCATTCTGGCAAATCCTGGGTATTTTCCGCGCAGTTGGCTGGTATCTGCTGCTACCCCTGGTAGCTTTTGCCCCCGCGGCTGCCTGGTCACTACCAACAAGTCAGCGCCGCAGACAATGGATATGGCTTTGTCTGGTCGTTTGGGGCTGGATATTCATTGCAGCGCTGCGCGGCGGTGGTGACCAGTGGGACAATCCACGCTATCGAGTGATCCTGTTGGTCTGGATGGCAATGCTGGCTGTACTGGCCTTCAAACAAATAAAAGTTGGGCGCTGGTTTTGGCGGATTTGTGTTGTCGAAGCTATCATCCTGTTGGTGTTTGGGCATTGGTATTCCTGGCGCTATCTTGGTTTCGGCTTTAACCTCGGGATCCGCAATACGCTGGTCATCGCCATTGGACTTTCTGTGCTGGTTGTGCTGGCTGACTGGCTCTGGTACAATGCCCCGTTCAAGTTGGCAGAAAAATTTAAGCCTTCATCTCGGTTATAATTTACAGTTCCTGTTCTGATTCCGCTCACTCTACGGTTTGCACGGGATCGATTGAATTCTTTCAAGGAGATATAAATGCCTGTCGCAATTATCACCGGTATCACCGGTCAGGACGGTTCTTATCTGGCTGAGCTTTTGCTCGGTAAAAGCTATCAGGTTATCGGTATGGTGCGCCGTTCCAGTACTGTAACCATGGAACGTCTTGAACATATTCAGGACGATATCATCATTACGCAGGGAGACCTGCACGACCAATCATCCATGGTTGCGCTAATAGAAGAATACAAACCCGACGAAGTTTATAACCTTGCAGCACAGTCCTTCGTACCAACATCCTGGAGCCAGCCCCTACTGACCGCCGAAGCCACTGGTTTGGGAGTCACCCGAATTCTGGAAGCCATCCGATTGGTCAATCCCCAGATCAAGTTTTACCAGGCTTCATCGAGCGAAATGTTCGGCAAGGTATTGGAAGTGCCTCAAAAGGAATCCACTCCCTTTTACCCGCGCTCGCCTTATGGCGTTGCCAAAGTCTACGGGCATTGGATCACTGTTAATTACCGGGAATCATTCGATATGTTTGCGACCTCGGGTATTTTATTCAATCATGAAAGCCCCCGGCGCGGTCTGGAGTTCGTCACACGTAAAATCTCGAATACCGTCGCCAAAATTAAGCTTGGAATGGCAAAGGAACTGCGCCTGGGCAACCTTGAAGCCCAGCGAGATTGGGGATTTGCGGGCGACTACGTCCAGGCAATGTGGATGATGCTTCAACACAGCCACGCAGATAGTTTCGTGATCGGTACTGGCGAGACTCACTCGGTGCGTGAATTCTGCGAACTGGCCTTTAGCTATCTGGGGCTGAACTATCAGGATTATGTAGTTCAGGATCCTCGCTTCTACCGTCCAGCTGAAGTCGACCTGCTCATTTCCGACCCAACCAAGGCAAAAATTGAGCTTGGCTGGACAGCTTCTACCAGTTTTCAAAAACTGGTAGAAATGATGGTCGAAGCCGATCTGCAGCGAGTGACCCGCAAATAACTCAGCTCCATTTCCGGATATCGTGCACAACCGGGATCTCGTCCTGTCTACGGCATCCGTAGACAGCTTGCCAGATTGCGCAGAATAATCCACATGAAGTGTGCGCGAGTAAAGGGCACAGAAGTTTTCGCCACCATGTCCAGTATCCGAAAGATTTTCCGCTATTTCCAGGGCCGGCCCAATCTGGCCGATCTATTGGCTGTTGTCGGGATGGTGACTTATTGCATCACGCTTTGGGGGCTGGCTCACAACCAAATATCTGTACTCGACGAAGGTTTGTATCTTTTCAAGGGCTGGTTGTTTGTCACCGGACAGTATTCGCCTTTTCAGGCCTACGGTGCCTGGACAAATCAAATGCCGCTGGCTTTTCTCATCCCAGGATGGGTCGAAATGTTCTTTGGGCCGGGATTACTCACGGGGCGAATGATGGCAATCTTTCTTGGCATGCTGATGCTACCCGCCATCTGGTTGACAGCAAGACGGTTGGGGGGCCGCTGGATCGCAGCAGGAGTAATTATTGCAATTGCGCTCAATCCGGCAGCTGCGCGTATGTACGCACTGGCAGCATCCCAGGGTTTGGTAGCCTGCCTTCTGGCCTGGACAATGTGGTTCAGCCTGGGGAGAAACCAAAAGCACTGGCAAGTATTGATCGGTGGGTTGCTGGCAGGTTGCACGGTAATGGTACGCATCAACATGATCCCGCTTCTGCCACTGTTGACACTTTACATCTTGTGGGCTCGCGGTTGGAGAGCAATGCTCTGGTCGTTGAGCGGCATGCTATTCTCATTTGGCATTACTCACCTGGCCTACTGGCCGAATATTTTAACATTATGGGCCAAATGGCTGCCGCTCGGATTTTTAAAAACCTGGTTCCCGCCCAAAACCATCCCCACCTGGAAGCCTGACAACCCGCTCGAATTCCGTATCGCAAGTTTTTTTCTGGCGTTCCGTTACCACTTTGCAGCGCTGGCTGGCAGCCTGGCTACCTGGATTTTCTGGCCAAAAAGAGAAAAAATAACCACTGAAAATTTCAAGATAGCTGTCTTCTTGTCGGTTTTGATTATAATTTTTTTTCTACTGCATGCCTGGGCCGCACTAGGCAATGAATATTGTGTCTTTTGTTTCCCCACATACACGGCTTTTTTTGCCGGTGTGGGACTGCTCTTAACAGCAGTGACATTACCCTGGTGGAATCTCAATCCGCCGGCGTGGCGCAAGTGGCTGGGCGGTTTTACATTTTTGGTACTGCTGGCCGGTATGGCTTACAGTGCCGAAGGTGCAGCCGAAAACATGTTGGGCCAATTATTCTACAAACGCCTGCTCGCCACCCCAGTACCCGGGCTGAATGGCGTGGTATTATGGCAAGTATTAGCAAACAAGTTCCAGCTGGAATACAAGAGCCTGTATGACTCTTTTCATGTCTGGTTACCAGTGCTGCTGACTCTCCTTTTTGGTCTGGTTATTTACAGCCTACCGTTGGTTGGGTACCTGCTGGCACGCTACGCAGCGCGAAAAAGTGCAACCCGCTTTCCGGTGATGGGTGCAGCGTGGACATCTGGGCTCGTACTCATCTTATTGCTTGGCAGCTTGCTGGCACCAGCGCCAGTGCTAGCCGGGGATTACAATTCGTATGATTGTGCAGCCGATGTAATCCCAGCTTATGAGACGGCCGGCAAATTGCTGGCAAAATCTATCCCGGCAGGCTCAAAGATCTTTTGGGCTGGATATTCGCCAGTTACGTTGTTATATCTCCCTGGCGTGGAAATTTATCCCGCACAACTGCATGGTGCCTATTCGTTTAGAATAAGCACAGACGACGATGCTTTACTAAAATATGGCTGGTGGAATCAACACCTGGCAGAGAAATGGCTCAATGAAGCCGATTTTATCCTGGCAGAACAAAAAAATCTGGGTAAGAATGACTGGCTAACCAACCGCCTTGATAAATTTGAACTTGTAGAACAAAGCGCACCTCAGACATGCCATGATACTTCGGCAATGTTCTTGTATCGGAGGAAGTAATGCAAAGCACCGTAATTGCCAATGAGAATCCTGCGGGTATATATCTATCCATAGTGGTCCCAATCTACAATGAAGTTGACAGTCTGCCGCTTCTAGACCAGGCGCTGCACACAGCCATGCAGGATGTTAAATGTACCTGGGAAGTGATATACGTGGACGATGGCTCGCGCGATGGCAGCGTAAAATTACTGGAAGAACTGGCCGGGAAGAGTGATGACCATGTTGTTGTGGTTGAATTCCGGCGCAACTTCGGACAAACAACCGCCATTGCTGCTGGAATTGATCATGCCTGCGGGAATGTGATCATATTTCTGGACGCGGACATGCAAAATGACCCGGCCGATATCCCTATGATCCTGGAAAAACTGGACGAGGGCTTCGACGTGATCTCCGGCTGGCGCAAAGACCGTGAGGATAATGCCCTGACACGCAACCTGCCATCGCATATTGCCAACTGGCTGATCTCAAACGTAACTGGCGTTCACCTGCATGATTACGGATGCACGTTAAAGGCTTATCGGCGTGAAGTGATCACTGGTTTTAAATTGTACGGCGAAATGCACCGTTTCATCCCGGTCTATGCAAATTCAGTTGGGGCAAAAATCCTGGAAGTGCCGGTAAGGCACCATGCACGAAAATTTGGCTGCAGTAAATATGGTTTGGAACGAACCATCAAGGTTGTACTGGATCTGATCGCAGTCCAATTCTTGACGCGCGGCGCAAACAAACCTATCTACCTTTTTGGGGGCGGCGGATTTGCGCTAATTGCTGCCAGCGTCATTGGAATATTATTTCTGGTAATTCGCAAGCTGGTCATGCAGATCGATATCTTAAGCTCACCGATATTTATTATTTCGGTACTGGCAACCATGTCCGGGTTTCAGGCCATTTTAATGGGCCTGATCGCGGAATTGCTGGTGCGCACTTACCATGAATCCCAGCAAAAACCCACCTACACTGTTCGCAAAGTCACACGATCCAATCCGACTCCTGATACTGGCCCCGGCAGCAACCTGCCAGAGCAGCCAGGCGATAGCAAGGAAGTGAAATGAGGGCCTGGGTTAAACGCAATCGCCCCGTAGCATTGCGCGGGGCGGGCACCCTGCTGGCAATCATCCTGCTGATCGTTTTACTGTACCAAAGCGGTTGGGGAGATATTTGGGCAGCTGTGCGAAGAGTCTCCGTCCTGAACCTGGCAATGGCTCTCGGCTGCATCATGCTCTCACGTTTATTTATCACCGCGCGCTGGCATGTTCTGTTGCGCTCGGGTGGTGTCCAAATCCCATTCAAAGACACAGCCTCGCTGGTTTTTACCGGCCTATTCGCCAATAACTTCCTGCCGACCACAGTCGGCGGAGATGTCATCCGCCTGGCAGGCGCCATTCAAATGGGCCATGACCGGGCCATCTGCCTGGCTTCCATCGCGGCAGACCGCGTGGTCAACATGGTTGGCATGTCACTGGCCGCACCACTTGGGCTTTGGCAGCTCTTCATCCTGCCAACCATTGGCTACCAACTGGGCGGCATGCAATCCGTTGCACTGGGAAGCTTGTGGAAAAAAGGCTGGGATTTCCTGCTGCGCACGCTGGAATCATTTACCATTTGGATAAAAAAGCCATCAGCACTACTGATGGCACTTGGTTTTGCTTTAATCCACATGTTGTTTTCATTTTCGGCAAATTACATTCTGATCCAGGGCCTGGGTGAATCCCTGGCACTCTGGAAAGTCATTGGCCTCTTCAGTCTGGCCTATTTTGTCTCGTTAATCCCAATCTCGATCAATGGCTATGGCGTTCAGGAGCTGACCGTCACATTTTTGTTATCACAGTTTGGCGGAATAAGCCTGCCAGTCAGCGCAACAGTTGCCGTTTTACATCGCATGTTAATGGTGCTGGTCAGTTTGCCGGGCGCCATCACTCTGCCGGCTGTGATGGCAGCCATGGATCGTTCCAACACCGTACCCCCTACCAAATATACAGGGTCTGAAACGGATAAAGCGTGAGAAAAGTAACCGCAGCAACTTTCTGGCAAACCATCTTTACCTTCACATTCATCGTTAACCTGGTCATATTGATCTGGTCAATTTTTCGTTGGACTGAACTGAAGGTCATTATGTGGCGATCTGTCTGGGTGATCCCGCTGATTTTATACCTGGCGGCACTGGCAGGCTGTGTTGGACTATTCATCTGGATCCGCAAAGGCAACGCCAACCGGTTGTTAAATTTTCTTGAAATTTCACTACCGGCTGAAGCAAAAGCAGCGAGCACTATTTTCTGGAAGATCACAGCCTGGATTGCTTTCTTCGGGATCGTGCTGCTGATCCCAACCCTGAAATTCTTTTTCAGAATTGGAGAAGTTGTTAAAAAATCGACCCAGGATCCGGTCTTGACTACCATCGTCTTTTACTGGGTAGTGTGGTGGCTGATACTGGCCGCTGCAGGCGCGCTTAAACTAGCCGTCAAGACATTTTGGGGGGCAAGCTTTGCCGGCACACTCATTTCACTGGGCGTGATTTATGAGATTTTCATGCGCTCTCAAATGGTAAGCACTTATCCATTTTCGATGGGCTGGTCTGAAGCAAGCCGTTTTTACTATGGATCGTTGTACTTCGCACGCTCTATTTATGGCGTTCAGGTGCCTCTACCCAGCCTACATCCCAGCCGTTACTTGCTGCAGGCTGTTCCGTTTTTATTTTCTGGACTGGGGCTGACTGCCCACCGTTTCTGGCAGTTTTTCCTTTGGATGGGTCTGAGCGCAACAACAGCCATCAGCCTGGCATGGCGCGCCACAAGCAGCGGAGATTCTCCCGAAGGGGTGAGCGGAAAATGGATCAAACCACTGTTCGCTGGTTGGATCTTTCTTTACCTGTTGCGCGTTGGTGTCTACTATCACCTCGAAGTGATGGCATTCGTGCCAATCCTGTTTGTCTCAACCAAACACCCATGGCGCTCGCTGGCTGCGGTTATCTTTGCATCTTGCTGGGCTGGAATCAGCCGAGTAAACTGGTTTCCCGTCCCTGCCATGATCGCGGTGGCACTCTACCTGTTGGAAGAACCTGTTTCTGCATACGGCACAGTTTGGAAATATCTTGCCAGACCCGCGACCTGGGGAGTTGTTGGGCTGATCTCCGCCCTGGCATCGCAGGCCGCATATATCCCTCTATCGGGGAATGCCAACAACGCGCAGGCCTTCGCTTCCAGCTTCACTTCACCAAAATTATGGGACCGGTTGTGGCCAAATGACTCATACCCCTTGGGAATCGTCCCAGCTATATTGATCGTTAGCGGGCCGCTGATCGTGACATTATTACTCGCCTGCCTGGGGAAATTCAAATCCCTGCATCCCCTCCGTTGGGGCGGTTTATGGGGCATGCTGCTTTTGCTGTTTGCAGGCGGGTTGGTTGTGAGTGTAAAAATTGGCGGTGGCGGTGATTTACATAACATGGACGCTTTCGCTGTCCTGCTAGCTGTGATCGCTGCTCATTTCATCGGCGAAAAAGTCCGTTCAGAAACCGGACACCAGGATTGGTTGGCGCTTACCTGGCCCAATGCTGCAACCGGGCTGCTCATCCCATTGGTATTCATTATTCCATTACTCTCTCCAATGCAGAAATTCAATCAAGATGCCAACAAACAAGCCTTCGCCCTATTAAAGGATATGTCGGAAAAGGCCAGCCAGACCGGTCCGGTATTATTCATCAATGAACGCCATCTGGTCACTTTCCATGAAATCAAGGTTCCGCTGGTGCCTGAATACGAGGCTGTTACATTGATGGAAATGGCAATGTCGAACAACGAAGCCTACCTGCACCAGTTCTACAACGATTTAAAAGACCATCGTTTTGCCGCGATTGTGACCGGCAAGCAAAACGTGGGGATAAAAGAAGAGGGTGCGTTTGCCGAGGAGAACAACATCTGGAACTCGCGTGTTTCACCTTACATCCTTTGCTACTACGAACCCGTCACGATCGTTAGCAGCCCTGAACCACTCACCTATATCGAGGCAGACGAAAGCCGGATTGAATTCTATCTGCCGCGCACCTCGCCATATATTGCTCCGGTTTCAGCACCGAGCGGAGTGTGTCCATAATATGGCGTTGCCCCCTCAGGTCTTTCGATTTCATGATATTGCGGCAGTCTCAGTCAGGAGCGATAACTCCTTTGCAGGGGCGTTCTTCGAAGCAGAATATGGTTACCATCGTGTGAAGAAGCAAGCCGAAGATCTTCCGCATGTTTCTCTCGATTTTCACATGAATCTAGCCGCCCCCAAAGGTTTCACTCAACACACCCACAAGCTGCTGGCACGCTGGGCCTATCAAGTAACCATTGAACCCGGCGATATTGATATGCGTGTTTACGGAAATAATGCCGCAGTTTCCATGGTCCATCACATGCTGGTGCACCCGTCGCTACGCTGGCTGGCAGCCAACAATGGAACCTTGCTGTTACATGCGGGCTCAGTAGCGAAAAACAACAAAAGCTTGATCTTTACTGGTAAAGGCGGCGCAGGCAAAACCACAACCACCTCACTGATCCTGGCAGCCGCCCAGGGCTGGCAGATCCACGCAGACGACTACGTTTTCATACAGGACCGCACAGACAAATCATCTTTTCCCGACGCAAGGTATGATGTGCAAAGCAAGGCCTATGTGACGCGCTCGCATCTTTACCGGGATCTACAGAATTGGGTTCCCGATATTCGCACACGCCTGACAAACTGGGAACGTATACGTCTGGAGTTTTTTGGTGCATTACGAAAATATACTAACGAAGGCATCAAATGGCCGGTCAGGCTTAGCCCGCAGCGTCTTTGGCCTGGCATAGACATCGCCAATACTGCCTCGCCAACAGCCATCATCTTGCTCGAACGCGCGGACGTATCCAGACCCCAGCTAATCCCGATCCGAAAGCTGGACGAAACTGCCGATGACCTGCTGGAAATGAATTTTGGGGAAGCCCGGCACTTCATCAAGCTGCTTAATAAAGCTGGGGCGCTCAACACCGAATGGTTGACTGCCTGGAAAGATACCGAGCAGGACCTGCTGTCCAATCTATTGGTTAAAATTCCAGCTTACCGATTGGTACTGCCATTTTCGCAGTCTTCTGCAGGTACACAGGCGCATCTACTGCCTGTGTTAGATGAGTTGGTCAAATAGTAGAATTATCAATAGCCACTCTGGCTACGCCAATTGCATTTTATGGTTCTTAGATTTCCGAGTAACAAAAACACATGTCGAAAACCTCGCGCCAAAAATCCTTCGCCCTGATGATTCGCATTGCTGGTACGCTCACCAGTATGGCGCTGTTTTTCGTATTGATCTCACGCCAAAAATGGGATCTGGTTTTTGTAAAAGCGGCGGGGATTTCAATTTGGATAATTTTGCTTTCAATATTTTTCTATCTGCTATCCTTTGGGTTTAATACCTTGCGCTGGTGCATTCTTTTGTGGGCGCAAAACGTAAAGATTTCGTTATGGCAGGCATATCGTCTCACCTGGGCTGGAAACTTCGCTTCAAATTTTTTACCTTCCACCATCGGAGGTGATGGGTTTCGCATGCTGGCAGTCCATCCTTATTCGGGCCGTAAAACCATTTCCATCGGTTCTGTGGTGCTGGACCGCATCATTAACATGGCAGCTATGGCTTGTCTGATCCCGGCTCCGCTGATCATATTTGGAGCATCTTTGCGCAGCCTGTTTGAGTCAGGCGTGCTCAGTCTGGGGCTATCATCCCTGGCTTTACCACCCAACCTGCAAAAACTTTTTGAAAAATTCTTTCCCAAAGTTATTTCTGCGTTACAGATTTGGGCTGCAAAACCCTGGACATTTATCCACGCTTTTTTGGTGGCCTGGCCATCCAATCTATTACCGATGACTGCAACCTACATGTTGGCTCACCAACTAGGTATAAACGTCAACTTCTGGCAGGTGCTGGGCGTACAAACGGTGACCTATTTTCTCTCGGTGCTGCCGGTTTCTGTCAACGGCTATGGACTGCGAGAAGTGGCTTACACCACACTCTACGCCGCACTTGGCGCCAGTATTGAACAAGCCTCAACCCTGGCTTTGGTGACACGCTTATTAACTTTGCTGGCCACCGTACCAGGCGCAATTTGGCTCTCTTCGGCTGTCAGTGGCGCAGCCGGATTGGATGATATTCCCGACGCGATAGCCCTGAAAAATACGGACTCGAGCGGGGGAAACAGTAAACCATGAAAATCCTTGTGCTCACCCATGAATTTCCTCCAGTGGGCGGAGGCGGAGGCCGAGTTGCACGGGATATTGCCGTGGGACTGGCTGAGCGTGGACATAAGCTGCGCATACTTACGACTCACATGGATGGTCTAGCGCTTTCCGAAGAGATCGTCAACTTCCAGGGTAATTATGTGCGCGTTGAGCGTATGCGCACCAAACGCAAAACTGCCTTTCGCGCCGATCTAATTGAAATGGCCTACTACAACCTATCCGCAGTGATTGTGGGCTGGCGCATCATCCGGGCATGGCAACCGGATGTAATCCATGCCCATTTTGCGGTCCCGGCAGGAGCAGCAGCCTACCTGCTCTCAAAACTGACCGGAGTCCCTTATGTTTTAACTGCCCACCTTGGCGATGTGCCTGGCGCTGTGCCGGAAAAAACCGACCGCTGGTTCAAATGGATCTACCCATTTACGCCAGCTATCTGGCGGGGGGCAGCCAGGGTAGTGGCGGTCAGCGAATTCACCCGACAGTTAGCCTTGCGACACTACCATGTTCCAATTGAAGTCATCCCCAACGGAGTTGATCTTTCCACACTGCCAGCACCTAAACCCGCTGAAAATTCCCCCGAGACTGTCAGGATCGTCTTTGCCGGGCGTTTTATGGAGCAAAAAAATCCAGCCCACCTGGTTCAAGCGCTTAGCCGGTTAAAAAATCTACGCTGGCATTGCGCCATGCTCGGCGATGGCCCATTGCTAGAATCCATCCGCACAGGCGTAGCTGCCAGCGACATATCAGAACGCTTCTGGCTGCCGGGCTGGGTAACCCCCGAGCACGTTCTGGCTGAATTTGCGCGCAGCAACCTGCTTGTGCTGCCATCCCGATCTGAAGGCCTGTCTGTCGTGGGCGTCCAGGCCCTCGGGATGGGCCTGGCCTTGCTTCTTAGCGATGCTGGCGGCAATCTGGAACTGGTGCACGAAGGTGAAAACGGTTTTCTCTTCCCAGTCGGTGATATAGATACACTCACGGAGCGATTAAAGATTTTGATCGAAAACCCTTCCATGCTACAATCTGCACAACAAAAAAGCCGCGAAATGGCAAAATTATTTGACATGACAACAATCATCTCGCAATATGAGCTTATTTTTTCCAGTCAGAGTACAACCTATATGCACACAACATCCAGTTCCAGCTCATAAAATGTACTTAGTCAGCGAACTTAACCTTTTTTCGGCGCTGCTCCTGCTAGCACTCTGGACTCTGGGAGGCTGGCTGATCACCGCACGATCCTTTAACC
Organism: uncultured Anaerolineae bacterium; assembly: GCA_903854805.1. Next base: position 11,324 of record CAINXK010000395.1, on the reverse strand, counting down.
TGCCGGCCAACGAACGTGGGTTGGTGAGCCTGGGCGTAGGTTTGGTCACTGGCACATGGCTGGCTAATTGGCTGGCGCGCTTCCTGCCACCCGATGCGGCTTTCTGGGGCGCAGCCTTGCTAACGGTGACTCTCGGTCTTGCCATGGCCTGGCCCGTAACACGTGACCTGCTCTCCCCAACCGCTGGAAGTTCTGCAAACTCATCGACCCGAATCTCCAACTTGAAGGAAATCTTTCAGCCCGGAACCTGGGTCCTATTCATCTTTTTTGTGATCGTCTTCACCCTGATTGGGCGTGGGTTTGCTTTTTTTGACGACCACCAAAACCTTGCGCCAGTCTCCATTATGGCAACCGGCGACGTGCCACCCCATTTTTCTTACAACCCCGACCTGCGTTTCGGATATCATTATTTTCTACTGCTGGTAGCATCCCAGTTCGTACGCCTGGCCAGCGCCGGACCCTGGACAGCGCTCGACCTGGCACGCGGCCTGACTTTGGCATTGACTCTGGCGTATGGCAGTTTTTTGGCACTGCGCATCACTCGCAGCCGCCTGGCCCAGGCCATCTCAATGGTCTTCATCGCCTTTGCAGGTGGCGCACGCTGGTTATTCCTATTTTTACCCATAGCCCTTCAGCGCCAGCTTTCGTCCACCGTTCAATTAATCGGCTCCGGTGCCGATACTGGCCCAAACCTGATCACTGCCATCTATAAATACTGGAAGATTGAGGGCCTTGGACCGCTGCCCTTCCCATTCATGTTCGGATCCGGGCTGGATCCATCCTTCAGCATGTTCCATAACGGTTGGGGGACCAGCGCCATCACCATGGCGTTATTGCTGGTGCTCCTGGTTAGAGCAAGAGATTTTTCTGGGAAGCAAGGCTTGCACCCAACCATAGCTTTTATCCCCATCATTATCCTGCTGGCTTCCATGGCGCTGGCAAACGAAGTTACCTTCGCCTTTCTGTATTTTGGTCTGGCTGTTGCAGCCCTGGTCTGGATTATTCAGAAACGTTCTTTACGCCTGCCGCGTTCCCTATGGGTCTGGGTGGGGTTGATGTTTATTGGCGGGATATTGGCCATTCTACAGGGCGGCATGTTTACAGAGATCATGCGAGGCTGGTTGGAAAAGCAGTCAGCCAGCCCCACTGCGGGTAGCACCTACTTCAAGGTTGGTTTTGCGCTGGGTCTACCAACCCTGCTCTCGGCCCACCTTGGCTACCTATCCCTGCTCAAGCCTCTGCAATGGGTGGTAATTCTGGGTGAAACCGGGCTGGCTGTCTTTGCCCTGCCCATCGTTTTGAAGAGGCTCCCCGGGCTCAGCCATGACGAAAACTGGTTGGAGGCTGCCTGGATTGGCTCGATCATTGTCAGTCTGCTGATGGTCTTTGTCCAATACACGGGCAATGCCGGACCAACCGCCGCATCTCGTATGCAGGCCCACTTTCTGACAGTTGTCAAAATCTACGCAGTGCCGCTATTGTGGATTTGGGCTAATACGCTCAAAACATCCAAACACGCAGAGAATATCAAAATAAGCATCTTCGCATGGGGAATGGCAACTATTTTCAGTGGTATCTCATTGTTTGGCCTGCAAATTGCGGCCATGCCAAATCCGGTTTACGCCATCTACCTAACCCAACTCGACGCGCAAATGTTTACGCGCCAATGGGATAAGCTTGCGCCAAATACGATGGTCTTCGACCCGGTCTACCCCCGCGCAGCCACGATCCTTGGACGTCCGATTCGCGCATCCAAAACCATGGGGGAAAACCTACCCGAGTGGGATGCCCTCAACGAAAACCCCAATCCTTTCAATCTCAAAGCCGCCGGCTATGATTATCTCTATGTCGATCTAAAGTACCTTAACAAATATACAAAGATTATCCAGAAAGACTGCGCGGTCCTGGTTGACCAGGTCCAGGACAAAAACAACGGCAAAATAGTTGATGCTCGTTACCTTTTCAGCATAAGCGACTGCAGGTGAACCAGGCATGCTGCCAAAACCGTCACGACTCACATTTTGGAGATGGGTGTTAGTAATCACCTCACCGTTAGCCTGGCTCTCAATGCTGTCGGCCTATTCCCTGGCCAAAAAGCTGGGATTATCTCCACTAACAAGCAAGACCTGGCTGTTGCTGCTGGCTGCCATGGCGCTGACCGCTGGGATTAGCTTGCTTGTTCTGATCTTTAGCTTCACTCCGATGCGCAAACGCTTTGCGGCTGTCGACATTAATAGCAAGATCCCTAACAACCTGCGTTGGCTGGGCTATCCATTGCTGTTGGCTAGCCTGGTGGCATACCCAGGGATCATGTTGCACCCATATTATGGAGAGCTTCTCGCGAAGCAGATCGAAGTTCGTCTATTTTTATTTTGGATGCTTAGCCTGGCAGGCATGGGGGCGTTTGTTTTGGCCCAGTCGCGCCAAAACTCAGGCAGCCGCCCACTCTGGCCAACTGCTCTAATCATTACCATCCTACTGCAGGCCTGCATCCAACGAGTGGCACTCTACCTGCCTGATATCAGCGCATATCCGTTCGCTATGGGCTGGTCAGAAACCAGCCGCTTCTATTACCCGGCGCTGTTCATGAGCCGCACAATCTTTGGACAATCGCTTTCGTGGCCCATCCTGCACCCATCCTTGCATTTATTGCTCACCCCGCCTTATATGTTCGCGGCACCGCTCTGGTTCCACCGTTTCTGGCAAGTGGCCATGCGCTTCCTGCTGGTAGGGCTTATCGTTCCGGCCTTGATCCAGCGCCTAAAAATTTCTACACCGCATCCGCAAAAGAATCTACTGGATAGTTCCGGCACCCTGCGCTGGTTAACCGGGCTATGGATGTTTCTGATATTATTTACTTTACCGCTCTACCTGCACCTGGCTGTGCCCGTTTTTATCGTCTTGTGGGGGTTTTCCACCAGGGATAATATGGCACGCCGCAGCTGGTTCTGGTTGATGCTGGCATCCATCTGGGCAGGCTTGAGCCGCTTGAACTGGTATCCCATGCCAGGCATGCTGGCAGCAGCTTTATATTTTCTGGAAGTACCCATCCAAAAGAAAAGCTGGGGCTACCTGATCAAACCTGTTCTATGGTTCGTAGTCAGCACAGCCGTCGCATTTGGCTCCATGCAAATTTACATCGCAATTTCAGGCATTTCCAATCCAGGCGATTTCTTCACCAGCCTGAGTTCTACCAAATTATGGGAACGCCTGTTACCAAATGCTTCTTATTCCTTGGGCGTTTTGCCCGGGATCATCATTTTCTCCGCGCCTTTTTGGCTGCTCCTGTTCACTGTCAGGCGGCATTTCAGGGCCGTTGAGCGCCTTAGGGCGGTTTTCCTGCTGGGAGAACTGTTGATTCTTTCCATGGGCGGGCTGATTGTCAGCATGAAGATTGGCGGTGGAGCCGATATCCACAATATGGATGCTTACGCCGTGCTGCTGCTGGTTATTTCAGCTTACCTGTTTTGGGGAAAACGCGAACGAGAAAATTCAAACCAAGTAGCCCATCCTGCAAATAGCCCACTTTTTCAATGGGGTATCATCGCCTTGCTCGTAATGGTACCAGCCTGGTTCAGCGTGCTGGGGTGGTCCAGCATCTGGCAGTATGACACGAGTAAATCACAGACCACACTGAAAGCTTTGCAACAGCAGGTCGATCAAGTCAACAACCAGGGCAGCGAGATCCTGTTCATCACACAACGTCATCTGATTTCTATGCAAATGTTAAAAGGGGTGACATTGATCCCCGAATATGAGCGCGAAGAATTGATGGAAATGGCTATGGCCCAGAACGACGCTTATTTACAGGTCTTCCGTGCCGATCTTGAAAAACACCGCTTTGCGGCTATCGTTGTTGACCCACTGCGCTTCAACTTCGTGGGAGAACAGGATGCCATGGGCGCGGAAAATAACGCGTGGACACGCTACGTGGTCAAAAAGATTCTGTGTAATTACAAACAAGCCGCCATCTTTCCTGCCGACCGCATCGCAATTTATGTGCCACAGGTCGGTGAACAAACTTGCCCTTAGGCTCGCCTATTTTGCAGAACCATATAAGCCACCAAACCCACTATTGTGAGCGCAACACCTGCCAGCCCAAGCGGACCAGGTAAAACTCCCTGTAAAAAGAGCAATTCGCCAGCCAGCGAAAAAACCACTTCCATCGACTGAGTTGCATCGACTGCCGTAATTTCATACGGATGTTGGCACAAATGGCGCGCATACAGAAAAATAGTTGTGGCAATTACCCCTGAAAACAAAGCCACCATGGCCGTACTGATCAACTGTCCACCAGAAGGCAATGGCGGGGCACTGACCAGCAGCAGCCCAATCCAAAACGGAACAGAACCAAGCGTAAGCAGCAGAACCCGCGCAAAACTATTTTCCAAAATGGCATGGCGAATATGCGGCAAGCGTGAATTCTCACCCTGTCGCGCTTCCCAGACCATCTGATTGCCAAAAGGATAGGCAAAAGCCGCCACAAGCACAGGCAGAGAGCTGGATAACATTACCATTGGGCTGGTTGAGCTTGCATGTTCAATATTAACCAACACGATGCCAATAAAAATAAGAGCGGTAAGCAAAAGGCCTTTGGTTGGCACCTTTCTGCCGAAGAAAACAAGCACAATCGGAGTAGCCAGGATCGTGGTCTGCCAGGTTGTGGCGACAACCCACCCGGCTGCGTATACAGCGCTGAAACTGATCAGGGCATAAAATACGCCAAACCCAATGCTGCCCGCCAGAATCCAAAAACGCCAATACTGCCGGAATACTACAAATACAGCCACGAGTGCATCAGGCCCTGCGCTGAAGAGCAAGATTAAAATCAGGAAGACCAGCATATATCCAAAACGCAAGCTGGCAGTCCAGACCCAATGGCCTCCCGCCAGGCTCATGGCACGATTCAAGACAAAGGTACTACTAAAAAACAAAGCGGAAATAACTCCCAGCGTAACTCGGCGGACCATGAAACTCTCCTTGGTGAATAACTAACATCAATAATATTTACCAATATCCCTGTCAAAACGGTAGGGCAAGGTTTTTTTGTGGTTGTTTTTGCGCACGCGAAACAGCATTGCGTTGTCATACTTTGCGCTCAACATGAAGTTATATCAAGCCAATTGCATCCCGGCAAGTCAGGTTTGCCCTATCTAATAAAGGATTGGTCCATCCAGGTCCGCAGTCTCACGGTTAATAATGACAATTTCAATCTGTAGATGCCATTGGGTATGCTGGAAGACCCAAAATTAATAGAATTACAGAGTGTCACATAATCACGAAAGGCAATTTAAATGCGTATTACAATTTTGACCACCGGTACGAGAGGCGATACTCAACCATATCTGGCCTTGGGAATCGCACTTAAAAAAGAAGGCCACATGGTTCGTGTGGCAGCATTTGAAAATTACGAAAGTTTTGTAAAGGAGCACGGCCTGGAGTTTTACCCCATCAAAGGTGATATTTCCAAAGTGGCTTCAAGTGAAGGTGCAAAAGATGCCAGGCAGGCCGATAATCCTCTCAAATTCATTCTGAGTTTTAATAAATTAAAGTCCCTGGTTTTTGGCCTCCAAAAAGATTTTTTCGATGCCTGCATTGGCTCAGATGCCATAGTTTACCATCCGGGGGCAGCCATAGGTTTTTTTATTGCCCAGTATTTAAATATCCCTGCCATTCTTGCCAGCCCTTTTCCGATGACGCCGACAACGGCCTACCCTGCTTTAATTTTTTACGATTCCTTGCGGCTGGGAAAAGGATTTAATCTCGCAACACATAAAATATTTGGACAGATCATGTGGTCAGCATCCAGTTCAGCAATCAAACAATTCTGGATGGAAAAGTTTGGCCATGCTCCCGAAAATTTTTCTTCCCCGTTTAGTAAGCAAAACAGCAGGCGCAACCCAACCATCGTTTCTTGCAGCAAGCATATTTTTCATCAACCAGCTGATTGGCCAAAACACACAACAAACACTGGTTACTGGTTTGATGACCAAGAGATTGGCTGGCAGCCAGCCCCTGAATTATTGGATTTCCTGGAAAAAGGACCAGCCCCGGTGTATGTTGGCTTTGGCAGCCTTGGCGATCCAGCCCTGGCCGTTCAAACCACAGAACTGGTGATTGAAGCCTTAAAAAATGCAGGCAAGCGAGGAATTCTGGCAACGGGCTGGTCCGGGCTAGCCAAGATTGAGTCCATCCCAGAAGAAATATTTATTCTTGAGAGTGCGCCGCATACATGGCTATTTCCCCGAATGGCCGCCGTAGTCCATCACGGAGGTGCAGGAACAACTGCGGCTGGTCTGAGAGCCGGAGTACCAGGGATTATCATTCCGCACAGCAACGACCAGTTTGCCTGGGGAAGGCGAGTATTTGAACTGGGCGTTGGTACGAAACCCATTCCGCGCAAGAATCTGACAGCGGAGAGGTTGTCGGCAGCCATTAAAGTTGCGCTATCAAATGAAATCAGGGCTGCATCAAAAGAATTAGGGATCAAAATTCAAAGCGAAGATGGCGCCAGGACAGCCGCCGAAATTATTATCAACTGCTTTGATCAAAAAGAATCCGATTAAATCACAAACTACTTTAATTGCAATCCACAAAGATTAAACGTTCGCTAAACATCGGCATAACCTGTTGCTGCCCCGTGTTATAGTTGGAAGATGAAACCTACCCAAACTCTGCCCGGTAATTTCGTTCTCGCCTGGAACCTGGACCTGAAACATAATACACGTCTGAATATTATTTTACAGGTCATTGGCCTGGGCTGGATGGCACTGGCTGGCTGGCTGTTGACTCTCTGCGTTCGGTCGATGCGCCCAGAACTTGGGACTACCTTGAATGCAGGCTTGCGGGGAAATATGCTCATCACACTTGGACTGCTGATCCTTGTGATGGCGGTCACCATCTTACTCCACGAAATGGTGCATGGTTTCTTTTTTTGGCTTTTTGCTCAACATCATCCGGAGTTTGGCATCGGAACTGGTTACGCTTTTGCCGCCATGCCGGACTGGTTTTTTCCAAAACGACAGTACCTGATAATCGGATTGAGTCCGCTGATATTGTTGACAGTCTTGGGCCTGACTGCCTGCGCTTTCGTGCCGCTGACCTGGCTTGCCGCACTCCTGGGTGCCATGATAATCAATGCGGGTGGGGCCATCGGCGATCTATATATCTGCGGACGGATCGTCCTCGATGCACCTGAACTCTGGATTAAAGACACGGGGGATGGTTTTCAACTTTATAGACAGCGAATCGAGTAAAGAGTCGCAACTTTTTGAACATTGAAACGTAAATTTAATCAGACCCACTTTAATGGCTCAGACTTTTTTTGTGTAATGGGCCATGATAAATTTCTGGAGGACGAAATGTTCAACAAGTTTATATTTGCAATAATGCTGCTGACCTTGGCCACACTTGCCTGTGGTTTTCAAACCAACCTTCCAAACATGGCCACCCCTGGCCCGGATATTACCAGTCAAGTTTCTGTGCCAGTCCCCGATGCCGATACCAGCCTGACCCTCTCGTTTGGGGCGGGCAAGCTGGTGTTGGCGCCCGGTGCGACCAATTTGGTGGATGGCACAGCCACATATAACATCCCTGATTTCAAACCTGAAATCAAGACAGAAGCCGGTGATATAAGTATTGCCCAGGGCGACTACAAAATGACTGGTTTTCCAGCCTTGAACAACATCAAAAATGAATGGACACTAAATCTCGGATCGGCTCCAATGAGTTTGAAAATTAATGCCGGCGCTTATGAAGGCCATTTCGACTTTGGCGGATTGGCACTAACCAATCTAAGCGTGAACGATGGCGCTGCCGAAGTTACAGCCGATTTTTCAGCTCCAAATTCTGAAAAAATGAGCGTGCTCAGCTATAAAACAGGAGCTTCAAATGTAACCCTGAAAAACCTGGGTAACGCAAATTTTTCATCGCTAGTATTTGAAAGCGGCGCGGGTAATTACACGCTCCACTTTGGTGGAAAGCTCCAACGCGATGGCAGTGTCAATGTCCGTTCCGGCATGAGTAACCTGACCCTGGTGATCCCACCAGGGGTGGCAGCCAGTGTCAAGGTTAGCAGCGGGCTCTCGAATGTGCAGGTTCCATCTGAATGGACCCATGCACAGAACAGCGATACTTATACGCAAAAAGGCTCTGGTCCGACGCTAACAATCGTGATCGAAATGGGCGCCGGAAACGTGCAGATTTCTCAGTAAAAGAAGAAATCGGTTCATATTCTCAGACCGTGTAAGGATAAATTTTTATCCCTAACACGGTCTGACTTGTTTTAGCTACCTATTTCGTCATTTCGGAGTAAAAGGTCATATTTTATCCATGACGATGATCACTTGTACACTTTGGCATCAGACAATAAAATAAGATATAAGTAGATGAAAACTACCGTTTTACTGTATTTGCTAAAATAATTTTCCTATCCTGCATATGGATTACCAGCCTGCAGGATTGCAAAAATCCATTTCGACTCAAAGAGGTTTGTTATGCAAATTACCCGCCAGGCCGACTATGCCATCCGAGCAGTGCTATATATATCGAAACTAGGTCAGAACCAACGAGCCGCAACCAGCCAGATTGCTCATGAACAGCACATTCCACCCTCATTTTTGGCAAAGATCATCTCACAGCTCTCGATTGCCGGGCTTCTGCAGACTTCGCGCGGCGCGCGCGGTGGTGTCATGTTGGCAAAACGCCCAGAAGAAATTACTCTTTTGGATGTAGTCGAATCCATCGACGGGCCGATCACTCTCAACGAATGTGTGAATGACATGAATGGCTGTTCTTTTGGAGATGATTGCCCACTGCGCCCGATCTGGTGCGATGCGCAGGAGGACCTTGTGACTCGCTTGAAGTCAACAACTTTTGCCCAATTTGCGACTACAAATTAATAATACATTACATCTGGGCAACACCCAAAAAAGACAACGGATACCTTTCGGTAACCGTTGTCTTTTTTGGGGCGTATAATCTAGCATATTGACAATCTAAATTTTGGGTTCACTACATCCAGTTTGAAGGAGATAACCATGACCGGTCCACGTGTCGTACGCGCCCCGCGCGGCACTCAGCTCACCTGTAAAAATTGGCTGAGCGAAGCTGCTTATCGCATGATTCAGAATAATCTTGATCCGGAAGTTGCCGAAAAGCCGGAAGACCTGGTAGTTTATGGTGGACGCGGTAAAGCCGCGCGCAACTGGGAATCCTTCGATGCAATTCTGGAAGCGCTTATAGATCTTGAAGATGACGAAACGCTCCTGGTTCAATCCGGCAAACCTGTGGTTGTATTTAAATCGCACAAGGATGCACCCAAAGTTTTAATCGCGAATTCAAATTTGGTGCCACACTGGGCCACCTGGGAACACTTCGATGAGCTGGCAAAAAAAGGCCTGATCATGTACGGCCAGATGACCGCAGGATCATGGATCTATATCGGCACCCAGGGTATTTTGCAGGGTACTTATGAAACCTTCGGCGCGCTAGCCAAGCTCAAGGGTTGGGGCTCGCTCAAGGGTAAATTCGTCCTAACCGCCGGGTTAGGGGGCATGGGTGGCGCACAGCCTTTGTCGATCACAATGAATGAAGGCGTTGGCCTGATTGTGGAAGTCGATCGCGAGCGAGCTGAGCGGCGCCGCGCGATCGGGTATGTTGATACCGTGGTGGATACCCTGGAAGAAGCGATGACCCTGGTCGAAGAGCACACATCTGCCGGCAAACCCATTTCGATTGGGCTGGTGGCGAATGCTGCCGATATTTTTGCGGAGCTTGTGACGCGCGGCATCATCCCTGATGTCGTTACTGACCAGACCTCAGCACATGAAGCCCTGTATTACGTTCCCAGCGGACTAACAGTCGCAGCGGCAGACCAGCTGCGCATTAGCGATCCGGATACCTACAAAAAGATGGCGATGGACTCCATGGCCAAGCACGTCCGGGCGATGCTGGATTTTCAGCGCAGAGGTGCCGAGGTTTTCGATTACGGCAACAATATTCGCCAGCAAGCCTTTAACCACGGTGTGAGCGATGCCTTTGAATTCCCCGGTTTTGTTCCAGCTTATATCCGCCCGCTTTTCTGCGAAGGCAAAGGCCCGTTTAGATGGGTGGCGCTTTCTGGTGATAAAGAAGATATTTACCGGACAGATGAAGCTGTAATGGAATTATTCCCAGATGATGCGCATCTGCATCGCTGGCTAAAATTAGCACGCGAGAAAGTTCCTTTCCAGGGGCTCCCATCGCGTATCTGTTGGCTCGGCTACGGCGAGCGCGCCCTGGCCGGGTTGAAATTCAATGAAATGGTGGCAAAAGGTATTCTAAAAGCGCCAATCGTGATCGGCCGCGACCACCTGGACTGCGGCTCGGTAGCCAGTCCCAACCGCGAAACCGAAGCGATGAAAGATGGTTCCGATGCGATCTCCGATTGGGCAATTTTGAATGCCATGATCAACATCGTCGGGGGGGCCACCTGGGTCTCCTTCCACCATGGCGGTGGCGTCGGCATCGGCTACAGCCAGCATGCCGGGCAGGTCATCGTGGCAGACGGAACGCCTGAAGCTGCGATACGCCTGGAACGAGTCTTGACCACTGATCCGGGCATGGGCGTAGTGCGGCATGCCGATGCTGGTTACGAGATTGCTATAGCAGCCGCGAAAAGGCATGGCATCAAAATGCCGATGCTAAAATAAACATAATCTGACCGCCCTAAGCTGCAGCCACCACCGGCGGCGACATCCGCAGCGAACAAATCCACAAATAATAAAGGCAGGACCGGCACCATCTGTCCGTCCTGCCTTTCAATCTCAACCACCGTACTTACGCACGGATATCCAGGTTCAGCTCTTACCCATCACAACGATTGCAACCAAAAGCACCGCGCGGTCAAACTTTAGATTACCATGCGCAGCGCAGCAAAAATTAGCATGGCAAATAGCAAAACTGATGAGCCGTGAGTAAATACCAAACACCGATAGAACAAAAACAACCACATCCCCGATCGCACCAATGGCTTCAGAAAGAATACTTACCTCATACTGTGTCGCTGTTCAAAAAACTCCATCCAGAACAGAATAATTTTTAAGGGGAAACGCACTCATTTCAGGGATGGATAAGCTGATTCGATCAGCCGTTCTGGGCAACCCGCTTATATTTTTTAGGTGTGAGATCCACCGAAAAACGGGCAAAACTTCTCTTCCCTGTTGGGGAAGTATCCTGGCCACCAGACTTACTATGAATAAATACAAAAAATAACTGACTTATCGTGAAAATTACAGAAACAACCTGTCCTTCCCGGGTTACAAAGTACAATAAGACTGAATTTT
>CAINXK010000394.1 GCA_903854805.1 uncultured Anaerolineae bacterium | reverse complement strand
TTTAGATCCTGGGGTATGGCAAGAGCGCGAATTTCGACGGATTGAACGGTGACATCTGGGGCAGGGTGCGTTTGTCTATTCTGCGATGCAGCTTTCCGTCATTAGATCTATAGTCTGCAATAATGTCTGCGATCAACATACGCCCAATGCGACCGCACCGTGCGGTCTGGGCAGCCCAGACAATTGCACTGTGCGATAACCTTCAACTTCCAGAACGACTTTCTCCGTATCCGATACATCCCAAAAAAGGGCAGCATCCATGTTTATAAGAGCTGCATCCCAGGTCAGCGTTTTTTTTACATGCAAAAGGGGTGACCATCACGCGCTGATCAACCCGGGTGTTTATGGCGTCGAACAAAGGTATGATCCAAAATAGACCGGGTGCTGCCCAATGTCAGGCTTGATGGGTTTTTTCATCCACGAGAACTGCGCCAAGAATTGCGGCGGCGATCAGTAGACCGAAAATTATCCAGGCGCCTGGTAGTATCTGTAGATTGTTTTTTGCTAAATGAATCAGGCTTTTATTTTCCAATAATTTAATTGGCTATTTTACTCTTCTGTTTTTGAATAAAGAGTAATCATTCTTGAGACCATTTTATCTCTCGCCGTTTCATTCAGCCTATCTTTTCTGTGCCAACCCGATTCCGAAGCGAGCTGGTCCGAAAGTCAAGGGTGCTATAAACTTCAGCGTGATTCCTGTTTTTGGATTTTATTCAAAAGTCATGGACTGAATAAGAATCCGTTCGGTGATCTGTTCAAAAGTGAATCCCAGTCTTTGTGCCTGGTCGATATAATTTCTAGTGATTGCATCCATCGATTCAAGCCGGATGCGTTCGGCACTTTCTGGTAGAGGCATTTCTAGAATATATGTTCCGCGTCCCTGTTGGGTCGAAATGATTCCCGCTTCGTCCAGCATGCGGTAAGCGCGTGAAACGGTATTAAAGTTGATGCTCAGCTTCAAAGCCAGCGCGCGCAGCGTCGGGAGCTGATCTCCTGTTTTGAGGTCTCCATTAGCAATTTGTTGGTTGATCTTTTCAACAAGTTGAAGATAGATTGGTTTTGCTGAACGCAGATCGATAGCTATATTCATAAGCAAGCCTTGGATAAATCAGACTATTGTATAATTGTATCTTTGTACTAATTGTACTTGTGTTCACAGAAGAGTCAAGCATGAATTGGACCTCGGGCTTTTCTCGTGATTAGGCAGAATAACTCTAACGCGACTAAGCCTGCGGGCGTGGTAGAATCCGGGCGTAATTATTCACTAAAGGAGAAGTGCAATGGAAGCAACTACAGGTACGTTTGCCGTCAAGAAGGGACTTGCGCAAATGCTCAAGGGTGGCGTGATTATGGATGTCGTGACGCCAGAGCAGGCCAGGATCGCTGAAGATGCTGGTGCGTGCGCAGTAATGGCGTTGGAGCGTGTGCCCGCGGATATTCGCGCACAGGGTGGTGTGGCACGTATGAGCGACCCTGAGCTGATCATCAAGATTAAAGAATCTGTGTCCATCCCGGTTATGGCCAAATGCCGGATTGGTCACTTTGTAGAAGCGCAGATACTGGAATCGCTCAAAGTGGATTACATTGACGAATCGGAAGTATTAACTCCGGCGGATGAAGAGCACCATATTTTGAAGCATAAATTTACTGTGCCCTTTGTATGTGGTTGCCGCAACCTGGGCGAGGCGCTGCGCCGTATTGGCGAAGGCGCTGCCATGATGCGCACCAAGGGAGAGGCAGGCACTGGTGATGTTGTTGAAGCTGTGCGCCATGCTCGGACTGTCTTGGGCGAAATTCGTCGTATCCAGAATATGCCCGAAGAAGAGCTGATGGCCTATGCCAAGAATATTGGTGCGCCCTACGAACTAGTCAAAGAGACGCGCGAGTTGGGCCGTCTTCCCGTAGTTAATTTTGCTGCGGGCGGTATTGCCACCCCGGCGGATGCGGCGCTGATGATGCAACTAGGTGTGGATGGTGTCTTTGTGGGCTCTGGTATTTTTAAAAGCGGGGATCCGGCCAAACGTGCCGCGGCGATTGTCAAAGCCACCACACATTTCCGCGACGCTGGTATCCTGGCTGAAGTTAGCAAAAACCTTGGCGAGCCAATGGTGGGTCGCAACATTTCTCAGATGCCCGAAGGTGATAAAATCGCCGGGCGTGGCTGGTAAAAGCAAAGGCTGGCGATTTCCAGCCAGCAGGTAATTAAAATATGAAAATAGGTGTTCTTGCACTCCAGGGCGATTTCGCCGAACACATTGTGATGCTGCGCCGCCTGGGCGTGGAGACTGCCGAAGTGCGCCTGCCGGCGCACCTGGATGGGTTGGAAGGTTTGATCATGCCGGGCGGCGAATCCACCACGATTGGCAAGCTGGCAGTGGCGTATGGTTTGATGGATCCACTGCGTGAATTTGGCAAGTCCAAAGCTATTTGGGGTACTTGCGCGGGTGCGATTTTTCTTTCAAAAGACGCCAGGCGTGAGCAGCCTTTGCTTGGTATGATGGATATTACCGTTCTTAGAAATGCGTTTGGCGCACAGGTTGATTCTTTCGAAGCAGATCTGGATATCGAAGCGCTCAAACAGGCCACAAATAGTTCCTTGCCATACCATGCTGTTTTTATCCGTGCGCCTATCATTGATTCAGTAAGCGGTACTGCACGTGTGCTCTCGGCTTTAGCAGATGGGCGCATTGTGGCCGCCCAGGAAAATAAACTGCTGGCGACTTCATTTCATCCTGAACTGACGGGTGACAGCCGTTTCCATGAGTATTTTATTTCTTTGTGCCGTTAGTTTTTTGTCCCGTGTTCCGTTTGACAAGGGAGCACGGGACAAACATTAACCGGAAAAAAGTGATGACCCCCCGCCCTTTAGATTTGCTCGATCTTCCGACACTGTATTATTACCGCGCTGAAGCGGTCAGTCTCGATTCTGAGCGCTTTTTAACGCGTGGTAATCCGCTTGGGGCAGCCGGGTTCATGTCGTATTTCAATCCCGCTCGCCATCTCTATACGGCGGTCAGCCAGGAAAATGGGACGACAATGCTTGGTGGTGTGATCCAGACGAACGGGGATGCTTTTGCCCGGCTGGTTTATCTGGCCCCCAGTTCAAAAATGACTCATGCGGGGCTGCCCACCCTGATCGAACATCTCAGCGCAGAAGCCGGCCGGTGGGGCGCTTTTCATGTTCTGGCTGAAACTGAAGAGAATAGTGATGTTTTTCCTGCGCTGCGAATGGCGGGGTTTTCGGTTTATGCCTGGCAGCGTATTTGGGATGTAAGTAACATCAGCCTCCCCGAAAGTTCCGGAAACTGGGCACCTACCCAATCTGTGAACCTGCCATCTGTACAGTCGCTCTATCACCAGATTGTGCCACCCTTGCTTCAACCAATAGAACCGGCTCCTAAGCGCGCATCTGGAATGGTCTGCGCTGAAAGTTCACGCTGTTACGTTAACATCGTATCTGGAGTCTACGGGATTGTGCTGACACCCCTGATCCACCCGGAAGCTAAGGATGTGGCCCAAAAACTCAGTAGTCTGCTCAGCGAACTGCCTGATCGGCGTGGACGCCCGGTGTATATGTGTGTGCGTTCATACCAGGCCTGGTTGGAGCCTGTCATTGAAGATCTGGGTGGCAAGGCGGCTCCCCGGCAGGCGGTTATGGTCAAGCACCTTGCCCGCATGGTAAAGGAAGAGCAGACTGTTCGCGCTGCTCAGCCAGCCGGTGTCAGTGTCCAGCCTTCGCATCTAACGCACCCCTGATCTGGTGGTGATCATAAAAACCAGCTGGACTTTATAAGTTTTCCATCAGATCAGCCTGGTTGAACTCTGGGGCCAAGGGGTATTTCTCGTATAATATATACAGGCTGGCAGTTTTTTGACATGCGTAAATTCTTCAATCAATCTTCTGTTAGCAAGTTGTTTTCCTTGGCCAGCTCAAGCTGTCCTAGTTTTCCTTACCCATCCCAAAAGCGGAGCCAGCTCCCCATTTCACAGGTATAAAATTTATGAGCCAACAACGCCGTATCACGGACGATCTTGAACTCCTGCTGAGCATTTTGCCGGAAACAATTGTCAAAGCAGTTCATAAACTCAATAATTATGATCGGCTGATTGAGATCATTCTGGATCTGGGCCGTAT
Source organism: uncultured Anaerolineae bacterium (assembly GCA_903854805.1). The sequence goes on along the minus strand of CAINXK010000394.1, from coordinate 10,079 downwards.
CCCTACCGCGCGCTATGTCGATGAAGAAATTGTTCTGCGCGAGAAGGAGATCACCCGTGATGAGCTTGACCATGTGGTGGAAAAAATTGGCAATTTTGATACTGACAATCGCGCTGGACTCGAGCGTACGCTGCATCGTATTTCAGCCATCCGTAATCGGCGCGGCAGCGTGGTCGGATTGACCTTACGAGTTGGTCGTGCTGTCTACGGAACGATCGATATCATTCAAGACATCGTCGAATCTGGAAAATCCATTCTTATCCTGGGTCGCCCTGGTGTCGGCAAAACCACTCTCCTGCGCGAAGCAGCTCGGATATTGGCAGAAAAACGCCGCGTGATCATTGTTGATACTTCCAATGAAATTGGCGGAGATGGTGATGTACCCCACCCTGCAGTCGGTAATGCCCGTCGAATGCAGGTTAAGGTGCCCACACACCAGCACGAAGTTATGATCGAGGCGGTTGAAAACCACAACCCTGAAGTGATCATCATCGATGAAATTGGGCGTGAGCTGGAAGCCCAGGCCGCCCGCACCATCGCTGAACGTGGTGTCCAATTGATTGGGACAGCACATGGTAAAACACTTGAAAACTTGCTGCTCAACCCGACCCTCAGCGACCTGGTCGGTGGCATTGAAGCCGTGACTCTTTCTGACGAAGAGGCTCGTCGCCGCGGTACCCAGAAAACCGTGCTTGAGCGTCGTGCTCCTCCTACATTCGATGTGCTGGTGGAGATCCAATCGCGGGATGAATTTGCCATTCACGTCGATATCACCGAATCTGTGGATACTTTTCTGCGCGGTTTTCCTCTGCCCGCTGAGCTGCGCGTTCGGGATGAAAATGGCAAGATCCACGTGGAAAAGGCCCCTGCAGCCACGCCGCCCCACCTTGGGCAGCGCATAGATTACGGCCGCGTTCCACAGAACACGACCAGTTTTGAAACCGGGCCAGCCGTCGCCCCTGCCAGGTTGCGCAGTGGGGCAATCCCTGCCATGCCAGTTCCAGTTATTTCTGAAAGTGAATCTGAGTCTCTGGTCCGACAGCCGCTGCGGGCGGTCAAGATTTATCCTTATGGAGTGGCGCGCAATCGTTTGATGCAATCCGCCAAACGTATTGGGGTGCCAGCTGTGGTGGTGCGTACCATTGACGAAGCCGAGGCGCTTATCACCTTGCGTTCTTATTATCGTGACCATCAGGCCACAGTCGTCGAAGCTGAACGGCGTGGTATGCCTATTTACGTGTTGCGCGCGAATTCTGTCAGCCAGATCGAGCAGTTTCTGACCGACCTGTTCAATATCCCCAGCGGCGAAGCGGTTTTGCCTCCCAGTCTGAGTGATGATGTACGCAGTGAAACCCAGCAAGCCATCGCTGCGGTGATGAACGGCGAGCGTTTTGTGGATATGGCTCCTGCCAGCCCTGTTGTCCGGCGCATCCAGCACGATATGGCACGTGAAGTTGATTTAGTTTCGCATTCTTATGGAAAAGAGCCACGGCGGCATGTCAGGATTTTCCGCGATTAGTGTCCGGTGCCCTGCTTTTGTCTTCTTATCTAATTATTTCCAGGATCGTTAATGTTCATCACGCTTGAAGGTCCCGAAGGTTCGGGTAAAACCAGCCACATCAAGCCCCTGTCTGAGTGGCTCGCCGCGCAGGGGTGTGTTGTCTATACTACGCGAGAGCCCGGTGGCACCTCAATCGGTGAGCAAGTCCGACATGTGATTCATGATTTAAAAAATACAGAAATGCATCCACGCACAGAAGCCCTGCTCTACCAGGCGGCTCGTGCCCAGATTGTGGAAGAGGTGCTGCGCCCCCGGTTGGCAGCGGGCGAGGTTGTATTGTGCGACCGATATTTTGATTCTACTCTTGCCTATCAGGGTTATGGGCACCAGACAATCCCCTTGGATGAACTTCACCAGGTTATTCACTTTGCCACCGGCGGGCTGAGCCCTGATTTGACCATCCTGCTCGATCTGGATGTTGAGATTGGCCTGGGGCGCAAAGGCAAGCAAGATGAATGGAACCGCCTGGATGCTTTTACCGTTGATTTTCACCAGCGTGTGCGTGCCGGCTATCATGAGTTGATCAGGCAGGAACCGCTGCGCTGGGTGGTTGTGGATGCCGCCCAGGCCTGGGAGCTTGTGCAAAAAGAATTACGGGCGGTAATCCTCGAGAAGCTGATTTAAAACGATCTATGCCAATTAACCTGCATTTATTCTCCAGCCCTGGAGACAGGGATATTCGTAATATCATCGATGCCAGCCGGGTTTATCTTGAAAGTCGCGATGAACCACTTGTGGCTTATTTGCCACTCGCCAGTCTTTCGGAAGGCTGGCAGGCTTTTACCGAAAAAGCTTTCAAGGGTCTTGCGCGTGTTGGAACTCTAAACTCTGAAACGATGACCTTTTCCGAGATGGAGGAGATTGTGCGCCGGGCGCATGTGTTGTACGTTCCGGGTGGAAATACATTTTTACTTGCTCATCGCCTGAACGTCAGTCGCTGGATGCCTTATCTGCGGAAAAAAATTCTGGCAGGTCTGCCTTTGGTGGGTTTCAGTGCTGGTTCAATCATGTGCGGTCCGAATATCTTGACATCGCAGGATATGAACATGGTCGAGACGCCGCATTTTGCCGGCTTGAACCTGATGCCATTCAACCTGTACGTTCATTATGACGATGAGATTGAGACGGATGAGTGGCTGAGCGATTTCCACGTTTTTCAGCCGAATCCGGTCATTTTGATGGCGGATAACGCTTATCTGCGCATTGAAAATAAGAAAATCAGCATCGTACGGGGTGATGCCTGGGTATTGCGTAAAGGGCAGGAAAAGGAAAAGCTCCTTTTTGGGCAGGAGATCAAGTTATAGAGTCCGGATAGTGTTTGCGTATTATAATGTGGACAATAATTATCTAAAATAAAAGGAGATCAAAAATGCGTCAAGGCAGGATTGTTTCAACTTTATCCATTTTAGTGCTGGCTATGTTGGCTTGCAATGCTGTTTCGGGCATCAGGGTAGCCCAGACTGAATTCCCGGCTATGCTGACGGCAGCGCCCACTGTGCTGGGACCGCTTGGAACAGCAGCTGCTGAATTTACGCCTCCCGCCATTTCTACCCAGGCCTCTGGTGACAGTGGCGTGGGTACTGCCGGTGGATTGGGGATTGCCTTGGATGATGTCAAGACGATCCTGGCAACAACCCAGCAGTTTACTTTTACAGATGCCAGCGTGGATGGTCAACCTGCTGCCATTGCGAGCCTTTCAAGCAATGTTGCTGCCAGCTTGCCGGTGTTGGGGGACGGCTTTTCGGCGGCCTTTATTGGTGACCCCAAAAATTTAAACGAAATAAAGGTCACCATTCCGTTTTCGGATGATCAGACAAGTGTTGAGGCTGGCTTGAGCTTGGTAACAGTTATTTTTGCGAGTATCATGCCTTCAGATGTGCTGATTTCTTTTATCCCCTGGGTTACTCAAAATTACTCAAAAATTCCCGTGGGTGGTTCGGAAGAGTTTAGCGTTAAAAACATCAAATTCAAACTTTCCAGAACGCAGACAACCATGCTGCTGGATCTTGTTTCTGTGAAATAAGGCAATACAACAGAATTTGTTTTGGCACCGGCATGCCTTTTCTCTCCCATACCGAAATACGAAGAGGTCGGGAGATGGGGTCATTTTTGAAAGCATGTCATGCTTACCCTGAAACAAGATGCAGAAAAAACGGGCGGCTCGTTTGAGCTGCCCGTTTATGTCCTAATCGTCAAAAGAGAGATCCTGCCCACCCATCGGACCGCCGCCACTACCATCATCGCCCAGGTCTGGGATCGCGCTGCTGATTTCATCCGGGCTCTGACCCGCCTCCAGGCGGTCTACGACCTCATCGAATTCAGCTGGAAGCTCTTCGCCCATTTCGCTGCCCATTTTTCTCATCATCTGGCCCAGGGCTTTGGGGTCATCGTCAATATTGGCCAACATGGATGGGTCTGCCATCTGGGATAAGCGCGCTTCATCGCTTTTCATGATGCGCACGCGTGGTGCGCGCCGTTTGATATTGCTGCTGCCACAGTGTTGGCAGGTAACAGGCTTGCTACCGTATTCCTTGTAGGTCAAGAAAATATCGAAGCGTTTGCGACAATCGCTGCATGTGTAATCATAAGTAGGCATAATATGGTTATTTTAATCGAAAATTGGTTCCTGGTTTGATGTAATTGCATATCTGATCAGGGGAGTTTTTATCTTATCACCCGTGATAAGGGTAAGCACATCAAAAAGAAGATTCATCTCACTTGCCGAGGTTTGTGTGCGTGAGTTTTGCTCAACGAGCGAAGCAATTTCTTGAAGCTAAGTTTTTCCTGATGCAGCCAGTGCTATCTCTGGCTAGTAAGGCAGCGCAAAGAATTGACGTTTATTTTTAGCCTGAAAAATGATATTGTCCTGGTTGAGATAATGGCTGCGCGCTACCGTAGTGATGCATCTTCCGGCCCGGTATGTGCCGAGGCTGCATGGCTTATAAGGCTTTAATGAGTTCATTGCCCCTGCCAATTAGCTCCGCATAATCATCAGGTGCTGATAAGGTTTGGATCATGGCCTGGGTTTTCTCGCGCAGAATCTGGCGTGCAGCCGGCTGGCCTTCTGCCTGCCATTTTTCCATGCTCCAGCGTGGGTAGACCGGGCTGGAGTAGTACCCTTTTTTGAAATTTTTAATCGTCGATGGGGCTGAAAGGAAGCTTCCCCCAGGCCCCACTTTGGCGATTTCAGCCAATACAGCCTGGGCATCATCCAGTTGAAACCCATCTGCAAAGCGCAGCGCTTGTTCGATAATCTCGTGGGTATGGATGATGGTACAGGGTGAAATGGTTTTTGAACCCAGGCTATCGCCAATAAAAGGCGCCAGCCCGCCCTTGGTCAGTGCGAAGGAGAGCGTATTCATCCAGTAAGAATCCGCGGCGACCAGATCCATGCCCCAACCGGTTCCAGAACAAGACGAGCCGCAATGCGGCAGTTTGTAATGCGCCATCATTTCGGCGCAGGCTACGTTTAATAATACACTTTGTGGATCGTAGAAATTCATCATTGTCTTCATATCAAAATAGGCTGGCAGCATACCAACCGAAACCGGTGTGCCTGGTTTTATCACCTGGCTGATGGTCAGACCGGCCAGTAGTTCAGCCAGCAGCAGTGCCAGTGATCCGGCTGGCGTGAAGGGTGTGGTTGCACCGACCATGCTGTAATTGGAGAAGATGAAGGGCAGGCCACGTTCTATACATACTTGCATTTTTAGCAGAGTGCCGGCGTCCATCACCAACGGAGAGACAGGGTTGAAATAGGGCAATAAGAATGGGTTCGTGCCCAGGTCGCCGTGCAGGTGTTCAAACAAGCCTATCAGGGGGGCAAAATTATTTTCGTCCGATGTAAGCACTACCAAAGGATGGATGGTATTGGCGTACATTTCCAGGTTGCCATAGAGATCACCAAGCGCTTCCGGAACATCACGTACAATCCCAAGGGTTGAGATGCAATCATAATGCTTCAGACTGCTTGCCAATCTTGTCAGTATGCGCATATGCTCGCGGGTAAATTCTTCCAGGTTATCTCCAACGGGTTCCTGGTAATACAGAGCGGTGACCCCTACCCCAAAACGCAGGCGGTCATCGCCCAGCCTGAAGGCCGGGTTTCCGCGGCGGTCATACATCTGGATGACCGCCGGCGCGGATTGAATAGCCTGTTCGATGATCTCAGCGGAAAATTTTACATTGCGATTTTCAACTTGAACCTGCCCGGTTTTTCTGAGCAGCTCAATGATCGCAGGCGAATCAACACGTACCCCAGTCTCAGAAAGGATGCGCAGTGCATACTGGTGTACTTGTTGGATTTGTTCTTCTTTAAGCAGCGTCAGGCTTGGGCGAACATTGTTCATGCGGGTCTCCTGATTTTGTTGGTTGGTGCGTTTTTTATAGTCAGATGAATGCCCTTAGAACCAAAATAGACGGGGTCTGTAATCGGTTCAATTAGCCTTGCGGCCTTGGTAGCTTGGACGAGCGGTAGCATCCTATCGATTACCAGACCGGCTCATTTAAGAAATAAGAGCGCCACACCCGAAATTGCCAGAAGTGTTCCAGCGACCGCTTGCCAGCCGAAGCGCTCCTTAAAGATGAAATAACTGATTGGCAGCATGAATACAGGTGGTAGTGCCATTAAAGTGGAGGCAACTCCAATTTCGGCGTGCTGAATGGCCAGCAGGGAAGCAGAAACACCGATCACTGGCCCAAAAAATGCTCCAAAGGCTGTCCAGCCCAGGGCTGCCGGGTGCGCTCGAATGGAATCGATTGTATCGCCAACCTGTTTTTGAAAAATAGCCATGACCCACAAAAAAATAATCGCGGCTGTCATGCGGATGATCGTCCCGGCAAAAGGCGGAAAGTTTCCGGACATACCCTGCTTCGAGAGCACCAACCCGCCTGCCTGCCCAAGTGCTGCGATCATGCCAAAAAGCACGCCTTGTAGAGAGAGTTTTGTCTGTTGTTCTCCCGCTTGCAAGGCTGGGCGGGTCAACACCACCCAACCAATGCCAGCCAGGGTAATGACCATACCAACGAACTGTAGAGTGCTGAGCTTTTCTCCGAAAAACAACCAGGCAATGGCTGCGCCAAAGACAGGTGCCAGGCTGAGCAGCAGCAGACCAATACGTGGGCCAACCAGCTGATATGAACGGAACAAAAATGCATCCCCCAGCGCCAATCCTACGATGCCGGAAAACATCAACCATCCCCAGCGTATGCTGCCTGCATTGAGTGGAATAGGCTGGCCATAAAGGAGCCCGTTGATCAGTAGTAGCGCCAGGAATGCGAGTGTAACGCGTACCCGGTTGGTCACCTGCGAGCTGAACTTTCGCCCTGCCAGGGAGAAGCCTATCGCCGAGAGTGACCAACAGAAGGAAGTGAATAATGCTGCGATTTCACCGATGGAGTTCATATCATATTCTCAATTCTTATGTTTTCCCATTTCTACTTTGACAGCGTCAAAACAGGAATCATTATAAAGCTGCAATTCGATGTTCGGGCGAAAATAAACCGGGAGACTGGCTCCCGGTCAATATTTTCTGCAAAGCATAAACCTTTAACCAAGTGCTCCTGACCAGGCTTCAAAATTGCGATCGCTGCACTCATCTTTTGCGTAGAAGGTCAGGTAAGTCATGGACTGGTAATGTACGAATTTTTGTGCTTCAGGCTTGCGAACGGCCAAATCGTAATAGGAGTGCCAGGTGCCCGAGTTGAAATAAAACAGGTTCTCATCATCCGGTGGCTCTCCGTTTGTGTCCAGAGGCACAACCTCATGGTGATGGGTATGACCATAAGCAATGTAACGGGCTGATTTTTCCAGAAAAGCCGGCTCAAGCAGGGCATGGTTGGTGAAGGAAACCCCATCTTCCCACATTTTTTCCCGCATCCACATCACCACATCATTAATGGTCTGGAAGGATGCTTTCTGGGAAATTTTGACAATCAATTGCAGCGCATCCACCAGATCGAACCGGAAGGCTCTATCGGCCTGGCGGACGAAGTCCACATCCAAAAACTCGTCGGTAACCCGGTCCCAGATCTGTTTTAGTTTGCCCATCAGGGCGTCGCTGCCGGCATATTCCCGGATCCGGCTGGTGATCCATAACGGGGTCGCCAGTGCAGGGCGGACGTTGGTCAACTGCCGCAGGCTTTCGACGATGGCGGCGGGTAGTTCATCACCTAATTCCTGCATTACTGCGATGGGATAGCGGTTGATCACTTCCACGGTGAACACATCGCCAAGCGTGCTGAAATTACGACCTTTTTCGCGGTCATAGTTGAATTGGTCATATTTATCACCGTGCTGCCCGTAGACTTTGTAGTGTGCAAAAATATCCTGCAGAGCTTCGTGTTCGGATAATTCCCAAGGGAAATTATCGCTTGGGTTGCATAAGCCCAGCCCATCAATTACTTCCTGGCGAATGTTGTCAAACCGTTTGCCCGGCAGGTGATAAAACCAATCATGATTGCCGGTCATATAATGGATATTGACGCGCGGAATTGCGTGTTCTGACGAGTTGATGTCGGGCCGGTTTCCGACAGCAGGTGGCAGCCGTACAATCTCGCCGGCAGATAGGCTTTTTAAGATCGCTGAGGCGGCCTGATTCTCTTTCAGGATGGCCTGTGTTATCTGGCGTAGCTTTTTAGCGTAACGAGCATTGCTCGGATCTGACCAGGGGCGGATACCTGTGGCGTTTTTGTCTGATTCTGAAGCCGCCGGAGTATCAAGCCAGTGGGTGGAGTGCAGTGGGTCGAGAATATCACCCATTAAAACCAGGTCGATCTTTTCGACTGGTTTGTAAGCGCCATCGCGTTGGAAGGATGCATGAAAAGCCTGTTCGCGCAGGCGTTCCGCAAACAAAAAGAAAGCATTCGGGGCAATGGACTTTGCGCAAGTCCCATCACCGAGATGGATATCACTGGCTATGATCAGCACGGTATTCCTCCGCTAAAAACCTGTCGATTGAGATTGCTGCCCTGATTATAACTTCTTTGTAAATTGAACCAGTGCCTTCATCGCAGGTCTCAGGATGGAATTTATTGTTTTTTAATTGAACGATTGGCGGCCTCACTGACTGTGTATTTATTCACGAGGCGCACCACGCCTGAGAGCGTTGGCTCCCCCGTACATGGTGCCTTGTGCAGGCAAAAAGAAGTTTTTTGTGAATGTTTGGAGCGTGGTTATATCTCCAAGCATCTACTTGCAGGGCAAACCATTGATTAGCGCTCGCCGCACAGTAAAAATCAGTATGTTTTTTAAGGTGCAAAAGTCGAGAAATTACTGTTGTTTTCTATGTTGGCTAAGGGTTTTCTGCGTTGTTGATACCCTGATCGCGCCCAGCGCCTGCTTTTAAGACTTTCTGGATGCGCTCCAGGTCTGTTTCCTTGCGGATGTACTCATCCGGTTCGTAGGCTTTCCCCATAAAAGTGTGCAGGTTTTTGAAGATCATCGGACTATCCACCGTTTTGCGCGCCGCAAAATGGACCTCTTTCACACCGGTCTGTGCCACCACCGCGGCAATATTTCGGGCATTGATTCCGCCGCCCGCCAGGATGATCGTACGCCTGGCCGCCTGTTGCACAAGGGCTGCAATGCAGTCAGCACCTTCCAGGGCTGATGGCATTTGTCCAGAGGTCAGGATCCGTTCGATCTCCAGCCCACAAATCGCTTCCAGCGCCTCATTCGGATCGCGTGATAGGTCAAAAGCGCGGTGGAAGGTCACGCTCATGGGGCGCGCCGCAGTCACGAGGATGCTGGTTCTTTCTACGTCGACGGTGCCATCAGGCTTTAGGAGACCGATCACCACCCCGTCGGCGCCCGCAGCTTTGGCCGCCAGGATATCCAGGCGCATTACTTCCAACTCAAGATCACTGTAGCAGAAATCCCCACCGCGTGGGCGAATAATGACGTTGATAGCGATACTAACTGATTGCCGGGTGAGTTGGATCATGCCAAGGCTGGGTGTGGTGCCACCTTCCACCAGATTGTCACACAGCTCTATACGTTGAGCTCCGGCTGCTTGCGCTGCCAGCGCCCCTTCCACTGCGTCAACGCAGACTTCGAAAATCATCCTGTTCCCAATCTTTCTTGAAAATTTTCAGGCGCCAGCATTGGCTTGAGGTCACAATCGTGTCCCCATACCTGTCGGGCTGCCTTTAGATAACCCAGGTAATTTTGATAAGGTACATATGGCGGCACCAGATGGTCGCAATGAGGAATGAAGCCACCTTCCTCAACTAGCGGCGCCAGTCTCAGCACCTCTGCCTCGATGGCATCCTGGGATGACATCAGAATATTCTTGTCGATTCCACCGATCATACGCAGATCCTTTCCAAAGCGTTTACGATAATCCAGAGGGTCAGCCCGCCATGTGCCCACTTCAAGGGGGAACATGGTATTGATGCCAACATCCAGCCACAGTGGGGTGAGTTTTTCGATATTTCCGTCGCAATCCAGGAAGATAATATCGACCCCATGTTTATGCAGCAGGTCGGTAATTCGGCGGTAATGCGGAATAAGATATTG
>CAINXK010000393.1 GCA_903854805.1 uncultured Anaerolineae bacterium | reverse complement strand
TCTTTGTTTGTGCTTATCTTATTCGTCTTCATTCGTGCCCAATCAGGAGATAACAATGGCTAAAGGATTTAACAGAGCGCCCGCAATGGGCGGAAACCCAATGATGGCTCAGCTGCAAAAGCTGCAAGCCCAAATGGCGGTTGCGCAGGAGCAGCTTGCCATCGAAACCATCACCGTTACAGCGGGTGGCGGCGCCATCAAAGTTACCATGACCGGCGATCAAAAGTGCAAAAGTATTGAGATCGATCCTGAATTCCTGAAAGATTCAGATGCTGAAATGCTCAACGATATGGTCCTGACCGCTGTCAACCTGGCGCTCGAAAAGTCAAAAGAATTGCAAGAAAAAACCATGGGTCCCCTCGCTGGCGGACTGCCTTTCTAGTGCGCGAAGCTGTGAAGTGCGTTTGACACTTCCAGAGCACACCGCGCACCCCTGCCAGGCACACCTATGATTCTTCCTGAACCGATCCAAAATCTGATCACCGCTTTTGAACGTTTGCCGGGTATTGGCCCCAAGTCGGCTTCCCGGTTGGCTTTTTATTTACTGCGAGCACCCGAGGATGTGGCCCATTCGCTGGCAGATGCTTTGATTGCTTTTAAAGAACAGACTTCTTTTTGCCCGGATTGTTTCAACATCATGTTGACCGGGCGAGCACGCTGCGAAATTTGCGAGAGCCATGTCCGTGACGAAACCATTATCTGTGTGGTGGAAGAACCGCTGGATGTGATTGCTCTCGAGCGGATTGGCGCCTATAAAGGTAAGTATCACGTTTTGCATGGTGTACTCTCACCCATTGAAGGTATAGGGCCGGACGATCTGAAAATTAAACCCTTGTTGGCGCGTGTAGCGCTTGGGGTTACCAAGGAAATAATTCTGGCTACCAATCCGAGCATGGAAGGCGATGCCACGGCGCTCTACCTGCGTCAGCAGTTGCAGCAATCAGGGGTGCATGTTACCCGCCTGGCGCGTGGTCTGCCAGCTGGTGGCGACCTTGAATATGCAGATCAGAATACGCTGCTGCGGGCGCTCTCCGGCCGGCAGGAAATGAATTAATTTGAAAGGCGCGGTATCAGTTCGCGCCTTTTTTATTTTTTATTGGACCATCCCATGAAGATAGCCATCTTCTCTTATGGTTCCCGCGGCGATTTCGAGCCATTTCTGGCGCTCGCGGTTGGTTTGCAAAAAGCGAATCACACCGTTATACTGGCTGCGCCATACCGGTTTGCCGATTTCGCGGCGCGCTACCAGGTTCCTTTTGCGCCGCTGCCAGGCGATCCAGAAGAAGTCAGTAAAATGATCAACGATGCCGGGGGCAATGTTTTTCTGGCGGTGAAATCCATCCGTGACTTTGTTTTTTCGGTTACGGCCGAGGTCTCCCGGGCCAGTTTTGCTGCTGCTGAAGGCGCAGATCTGCTGGTGCACAGTTTTCTTTTCACCACGGGCATGCATTCCTGGGCGCGCGAACATGCGCTTCCCGATATCTCAGTTCAGATTTTTCCGGTTTTTGCCCCAACAAGTGCTTTTCCCAATGTAGCGTTTGCGCAAGTGCCGCCGGGGCCAATCAGCTATTTGACACACTGGTTGACTGATCAGATTATGTGGTTTGGTGGCAATAGCGGATATAAACCAGCCCAGCCTGCCCACCCCGAGATTTCCTATCCATCCAAGCTTTACTGGCCATTCAGCGATTCGCGGGAGCGGCTGCGCACCCCGCTGTTGTTTGCCTATAGCCCGAGCGTTTTGCCGCGACCGGTGGAATGGGGGGCGGATGTGCATGTCCCCGGTTATTTTTTCCTTGATGATGATTCCTTCCAGCCGCCCGAGGCTTTAACCCGTTTTCTGCAGGTTGGCCCGCCTCCGATCTGCGTCACTTTTGGCAGCATGATCAATCGCCAGGCAAAACAAATTCAAGAAATTATTATTGAAGCGCTTCATATCCGAAATGAAAGAGCCGTTTTTTTGGCTGGCTGGGGCAATCCTCAAGATGGAATTTCATCCGAACAGCTATTGTATCTGGATGATGTTCCGCATGGTTGGCTCTTTCCGCACTGCAAAGCTAGCATTCATCATGGTGGAGCAGGCACAACCGCAGCGAGTTTGCGAGCTGGAATACCCACTCTCATTCTTCCACATGCCGTGGATCAACCCTTCTGGGGCAGGCGAATTCAGATATTGGGTATAGGACCGGCACCAATTCCAGTAAAAAGTTTGACCCTCAGTCGACTTTTAGCGGCAATGGACGAACTTGAAAAACCAGCCATTTTACTAAAAGCGCAGGCCATGAGTCGAAAAATTCAATCTGAAAACGGTCTGGAAGTGGCAATTCGGCTAATAGAACACGAAAAAGCCGTTTTTACCTTAAAGAATGCGAATCTTTAACCTTAAAATGTTCCAAAATGCACAAATGGCCCTTGACTCATTTGCCTGTTTGGATAATAATAGCACTTCGCTGTCAGAAACAGGGAAAAACAAAAAACGAGTACGACTGAAAGAGCCGAACGAGTTTTGGAAATACCCTTGACAGAAAGCTGCGAATGGATATAATTCGCTCTCGCCCAAAAAATCGGGTGAAACAAGGAAAGTAGTCTGACAAAAAGTGTGAGTAAATCACAAGATTGGTCTGGCAAAACCCTTGACAAAAAGACCGGCTTGAACATAATAGATAAGCCAGTCAGCAAGAACGGTTTCGCCCTTCTGGGGCAAATCGATTACAAATGAGAGAGCGTCACGCCAGTGACCAAGGAATCAATAAAGACTGGCGAGCCGATGTTGAGATAGAAAGCATCGGTATATTTG
>CAINXK010000392.1 GCA_903854805.1 uncultured Anaerolineae bacterium | reverse complement strand
TGGCCACCGGATTGAAGACGAATGGTCAACCCTGGTCAACCCTAACCGTCATATTCCGGAAAACATCACAACACTGACAGGAATCGACGACGGCATGGTACGCCAGGCACCGCGTTTACAAGACGTTATCCCCAATTTGGCAGAATTTGTTGGCGATGCGCCCGTACTCGGTCAAAACGTACGCTTTGACCTTGGTTTTCTTCAAAAACAGCGCATTCTGACCCAAAATAAGGTTCTCGATACCTATGAGCTAGCTTCAGTGCTAATGCCAGGCGCCAGTCGATATAACCTGGCTTCACTCGGCAAACTGTTAGGCATCCCCCTGCCAAACTCGCATAGAGCACTTGATGATGCCCGCTTGACTCATGCTGTTTATGTACGCTTATACGAAATGGCGATTGAACTACCGCTTGAACTGCTGGCAGAGATCGTGCGCAACGGAGAACCTCTTGACTGGGACGGCAATTACACCTTTCAAAATGCGCTACGCCAGCGCTCGCGTGAGCAGGTCCAGGCTAAACAAGTTAAACCACAGATCAGCGGACCGCTTTTTGATGAACGCGAATATACTGGCAAGATTCAGCCCATCGGCCCAGTCATTGAGCCCCTGGCACTTGACCCGGATGAAGTCGCTTCCGTTCTCGAATATGGCGGCCCTTTTTCTCGATATTTTGAAGCATACGAACAACGTCCAGAACAGGTGGCCATGCTGCGTGCAGTCACCAACGCACTCTCATACAACGGTCACCTGCTTGTAGAGGCTGGCACCGGGGTTGGTAAATCTTTTGCATATCTCGTCCCGGCAGCTCTCTTCGCAATTCAAAACAACACCCGCGTGGTTGTTTCCACGAACACCATCAACTTGCAGGATCAACTCATCCAAAAAGATATTCCAAGCGTTCGCGCAGCCCTGGGGATTGATTTACGTGCAGCCGTGCTCAAAGGTCGAGCGAACTATTTATGTCCCAGACGACTGGAAGTTATGCGGCACGGCGGGCCAAATACGCAGGATGAAATGCGCGTCCTTTCGAAAATTCTCGTCTGGAGTTGGAATGGAGCAAGTGGCGATCGCAACGACTTGAATTTAAACCGCCCGGCAGAAAAAGAAGCCTGGATGCGGCTTTCGGCTGAAGATGATGCCTGCTCGTCCGAAAACTGTGCTGGCAGAATGGGCGGAGCCTGTCCCTTTTACAAAGCCAAACAGGCCGCTCAATTAGCCCATATTTTGATCGTGAACCATGCTTTGCTGCTTTCAGATGTTGCCACCGGTAGCAAAGTATTGCCTGAATATCAGTACCTGATCGTTGACGAAGCTCACCATCTGGAAAACGCTACGACTGGCGCGCTTTCCTTCCGACTTTCCCAAAACGATTTTGACCGTATGTTGAAAGAAGTCGGTGGTATATCTGGTGGCGTACTCGGGCACATATTGAGTGTCACCCGCGACCTGGTAAGCCCCACAGAATATGCCCAGCTGAATCAAATTGTCCACCGCGCCAGTGAAACCGCCTTTCGGTTGGACAGCTATGCTAAAGATTTTTTCCATGCCATGTCTGAATTTATCAACATACAACGGGAAGGTCGCCCCAAAAGCCAATATGCCTACCAGGAACGCATTCTGCCTTCCAGCCGCAGTTTACCTGGTTGGGATAATGTCGAGATAAATTGGGGGACAGCCGGCGAGGCCATGGTACTGCTGATCAATGCTGTCAGCGAGCTTTACAAAGCTTCGGCAGAGTTATTCGCCGATGGTGTCGAAAACCTCGAAGACCCAATGGGAAACCTGAGCAACCTGCTGCGGCGATTGATGGAAGCCGAAGCAGCCATTAGCGGTATGATCCACAAACCATCTCCTCAAACCATCTACTGGATCGAGGTTCAACCGCTCAACAACCGGCTGACCCTGAACACGGCCCCATTACGTGTTGGCCCTTTGATAGAAAAATATTTATGGCATGAAAAATCCAGCGTTATATTGACTTCGGCAACCCTGACTGCAGCTGGCGATTTTACCTATCTGCGGAATTTGCTCCTGGCAGACGAAGCCGATGAACTAACTCTGGGGTCACCTTTTGATTATGAAAATTCTGCGCTTCTGTACTTGCCCAATGATATTCCCGAACCAAACGCACCAGGTTACGAGGCGGCTGTCAACCGCGCCATCATTCAAACTGCCAATGCCAGCGGCGGACGGATGCTGGTTCTCTTTACCAGTTATGCACAATTAAAACGCAGCTCCCAGGCCATAGCGCGCCCTTTGA
The DNA here is from genome assembly GCA_903854805.1 of uncultured Anaerolineae bacterium. The sequence goes on along the minus strand of CAINXK010000392.1, from coordinate 7,666 downwards.
ATCAAAACGACATTCAAATTTACGAACAAGGCGAAGGCGCCAGCCCCGCTGCACTGCTAGAAGCCTTTAAGAGCAATCCCCGTGCTGTCCTGCTCGGAACACGTTCATTTTGGGAAGGCGTAGATGTACCCGGTGATTCACTCTCAGTAGTTTTGATCACCAGGATCCCATTTGAAGTTCCATCTGATCCTTTGGTAGCTGCCCGTTCCGAAACATTTGAAGAGCCATTTAGCGAATACCAGGTACCCGAAGCTATATTGAAATTCCGTCAGGGATTTGGGCGGCTAATCCGTTCCGCATCAGACAAAGGCGTCGTTGCCATCCTTGACCGGCGTGTGCTCACCAAACAATATGGCAGATTATTTATCGAAAGTCTGCCGCAATGCACCATCCGAACAGCCAGCTTGAACGATCTTCCCAAACACACTGCGGGATGGCTAAACCAATAAAATTTTACACTCGCACTCCAAAAAAAGACAAGCTAATTGGCTTGTCTTTTTAGTATAAGCTGAAGTTATGATAAAATTAGTTAATGTCACTTGAGAATAAGATTAACTAATACTTATTATAGTCAGCTATTACGCAGCGTTACATTTGTCATATTTTGTTTGTGAGTATTTGCACAAGTAATATTGCGGAATTAAGGTATTATTAATCCTGTCAAATTATGACAGATTTATCGGATTACGTATTGGAGGTGCACGGTAAGATTACGCTGATACACCAAATGTCATACATTATTGATATACCCAAATAGGAGAAATGTAAAATGCTTAAAAGATCTATGCTCTTCGTAGGTGTCCTGCTGGTCATTGCAGCCATTCTGGCTGCTTGCGCACCCGCTGCTACACCGGCTCCGACAGAGGCCCCTGTCGTTCCTACCATGGCTCCTGCGCCCACCGCCGTGCCCCCCACCGCCGTGCCCCCCACAGCAGTTCCGACTGCTGACCCTGCGGATGCCATCAAGCCAATCTTCGCGGCTTCCGGCCACGCCGATGCCAAAGCCCTGGCCTTCACCGATTGGGATACTGCCAAGCCTCAAGAAGTCCCGGCCACCTGCGCCCGCTGTCACAGTTCCGCTGGTTACCAGGAATACATCGCCAATGGCAAGGTCGCCAAGGGCATCCCTGCTCCCGCTGGCCCACTGGAATGCGCCACCTGCCATAATGACACCGCCAAGAATTTGACCTCGGTCACCTTCCCATCCGGCGTCACTATCGAAAACCTTGGCCCCGAAGCCATCTGCATGACCTGCCATCAGGGTCGACAGAGCAAAGTAAGCGTTGACGCCAAGATTCAGCAGTTCGCCATCAAAGATGTCGATGCAGTTGTCAAATCCATCCCTGCTGTGGATGCCGCTGGCAAGCCTGTCCTGGATGCTGCTGGCAAGCCCACCACCGTCTCTTTCAGTTTCGCCAATGTCCACTATTTCGCTGCTGGCGCCACGCTTTATGCCGGAGAAGTACACATGGGCTATGAATATGATGGCAAAGTTTATGACATCAAGACCCAGCATGTCGATGGCCTGAACAGCTGCCTAGGCTGCCATGACCAGCACTCCCTCAAGGTCAAGGTTGAAAAATGCGCTGAATGCCATACTGATGTCAAGGCCGTGGAAGACCTGCAGAATGTTCGCGAACCTTCCTCTGCCAAGGACTACAACGGCAATGGCGATGTCAAAGAAGGTATTGCCAAGGAAATCCAGGGTCTGCAAGTCATTTTGCTTGGTTCAATCCAGGCATATGCAAATGAAGTTGTCGGAACCCCGATCGCTTACGACGCAGCCACCAATCCCTACTGGTTCGAAGCCGATAAAGATGGCAAAATCGTCCAGAAAGACGGCGCACCTGTTCGCTATAGCAAGTTTACTGCCCGTTTACTCAAGGCTGCCTACAACTACCAGGTTTCCATCAAGGATCCCGGCGCATTTGCTCACGGCGGCAAGTACATCATCGAACTGCTCTATGACTCGACTGCAGATCTGAACGAAGCAGCCAAACTTAAGACCAAAGTCGATATGTCCTTGATGGCTCGTGAAGATGCTGGTCACTTTAACGGTGCCGCTGCTGCCTTCCGCCACTGGGACCAGAACGCCGACAAGGCCTTCACCTACGAAGTCGAAACCGCCTGCACCAAGTGCCACTCTGCTGCTGGTTTACCTGCCATGCTGGCAGGCAAAGAGGCGACTTCCCAACCCGCTGGCAATGGCTTCATGTGCTCAACCTGCCATGATGTCACCGCCTTCCCCGCTCGCCTGCCAGTCAAAGATGTCACCCTGCCATCCGGCAAAGTTGTCACATTCGGCGATAAGGCTGACTCTAACCTTTGTATCGAATGCCACCAGGCTCGTGCATCCAAGAAAAGCATTGACAAGCAGATTTCTGACTTCGCAGTCACTGATCCTGATGCTATCGTTGGTAAAATCACTGTAGACGGCAAAGATAAGGCCTTCAGCTTTATCAATTCCCACTACTTGGGAGTTGCCGGTTTGTGGTTCGGCGGCGACGCTCAGATAGCCTATGAGTATGATGGCAAGACCTATTTTGGCACCAATACCCACCCCGCGGTTGATAACAAACCCGGCTGCGTTGGCTGCCATGATGTTCACTCCGGTGTAGTCAAAGAAGAACTTTGCGCCACCTGCCATGCTGGCATCAAGTCAGTTGATGATATCCGCATGAGCCAGGTTGATTACAATGGCAATGGCAAAGGCTTTGGACAAGAAAGCGTTCGTGACGAATACCGCGCCATACGTGACGTGCTCGTCAAACAAATCGCAATTTACGCCAAAGAAAAAGGCGGCGCTGCGATCGTTTACGATACAAACGTCTACCCCTACTGGTTTACCGACGCCAACGCTAACGGCAAGCACGATGCCGACGAAAAAGCCTACAGCACCTGGACTGCTCGCCTGCTGAAAGCAGCCTATAATTACAATTTCATGACCAAAACTCGTGGCGCTTCCTTCCACAACGCCAAGTATTCAATTCAGATCGTGATCGACTCGATTGAAGACTTGGGCGGCGACGTCAGCAAGTTCACACGTCCGTAATTCAGGCAAATCTAGCAAAAAAAATAGAGGGTGCCTTCGGGCATCCTCTATTTTTTCGCCACTACCATTTGTGATCAATATAATTCTAGTTTCACGAACAGGTATCCTGGCTTGCCCAGGATTATTATTTTTGTTTTTAGTTACGAATCGGCCTTCTCTACGTGCGCCATGGGTTGTTCGCCATCCGAATAATCAGAAATGATGATTAAGGCATTGGTAACCACGCCACCGGGGTTGTGCCAGCGGTGTTTGAGCTGCGCCGCAAACAATAGGCTATCTCCAGCTTCCAATAAGTATAACTGACCCTCTACCTGGTATTCCAACTGACCTCTCAGGCAATACACAAATTCATGACCGCTATGAGTCATTTGGTTGGGTCCGCTGCTCGCACCATTCTCCAGGGTAAGCATAAATGGCATAGCCTTACCAGTAAATTGTTCGCCACCCAAACCTTCCCAAAGCCCACGCAAAAAAGGCAACCGGGTACGTTCTTCTGCTTTCAGAAAAACTATCTTTTTCCTGATTTCTTCAGGACTGAAAAAGTCTGTTACCGGCACAGACAGGGCGCCTGCAATCCGATACAATGTTGACACCGATGGTGAAGTTTTACCGCGCTCGATCATGCTTAATGCATTGGCTGAAAGACCACTCATCGTTGCAAGAGTACGCATGGAAACATTACGTGCTTCCCGCAGTTGCCGTAAGCGTGTGCCAACATCTATGGAAATAGCCTGCCTTGATAATGAGCCCATGAGTGGATCCTTTTCCTTTTTATATAGATAAAGTGTATCACAATTGACATAAAACCAACATAACTATTATATATTACAATTAAGAAATTTTGGCAACATAATTTTCGCAAATCTGTAGGCAAAATATTTTAAATAATTTCACCTGAACGCATATCCTCGAATCGGCCACCAAACACCTTGAGCCAGAAATTATTCACCACTTAACTGCTAATATGATTAGGAAGACCGCCAGTCGACGGCTTTTTGTTATAATCAATTGAGACCACATACATGACAAAATTCTCACTCATTTTTCGACAACAAGTCGTTTTACCACAGGATCACGGAACGTGGGTTTTTATTCTATGCCCGCTGGTAATCGGTTTATTCGCCGGTGGAAACCTTACACCTGCAAGCTGGGCGCTTGCCTCGGCTGCAATGTTCGCTTTTTTAATCCGGCAACCCATTACGATGGCCATCAAAGCATATGTTGGCCGTCGTCCTAGCAGCGATCTGCCTGCGGCGCGTTTTTGGATCATACTTTACGGAATCCTGATTCTGGCATCTCTTGTAAAACTCATCTCCTTCGGGGAAATTTACATTCTATATCTGGCTATCCCTGCCGTTCCAGTATTTGGCTGGTATCTATGGCTGATCAGCCGTCGGGAAGAACGCCGGCAAGCTGGTCTCGAAATTCTGGCAACTGGTGTGCTGGCATTAGCCGCACCAGCCGCATACTGGATAGGCAAAGGCAGCTACATTTCATCAGGCTGGTTTTTGTGGGTTCTTGTCTGGTCTCAGTCTGCTGGGAGCATCTTATACGCGTATTTACGACTTGAACAGCGCCAATGGAAATCCAACCCTGGCCTGAACATGCTGGTAAAATTTGGGGCGCCAGCTTTAGCTTTCACAACTTTCAACCTGATTTTTTCTTTTGGACTTGCTTCTTTCAAATTAATTCCTGCCTGGATATGGCTTGCATTTCTGATCCAATTCGCAGAAACTATTTGGGGCACCCTCAATCCAGCTATTGGAGCAAAACCTGTTGCTGTTGGAATCCGACAAACAATTGTGACCTTACTATTCTCAATTATATTTATCAGTACGTGGAGATAAGCCATGCCGAATAATGGATGGGTAACTTTACTGGAAGTTTTTGATCGCCTGGAGGCAGAAATTTTAAAGGTAGCCCTTGAAACCCAGGGCATTCCGGCCCAATTATTCCAGGAGGGCATATCCCACTACCTTTACCCAGTCAGCGGACCGATGGGAAAAATCGAATTATGTGTGCCAGCCGAACGACTGGAGGATGCACTCAGCTGGTTGTCAGCGTATAACAATGGCGACCTTCTCAATTATGATCAAGAAGAGTCAGTTGACCCCAATGATGCTTAACGAATCTCCTTGCAAAATAATTCTCCTACCAAATGCAGCACGGGAAGAATGAGAGCCGCATGAAACCATCATCAAAACAAGCAGTCAGGCGATCAATTGCAACCAGCCTGGTTGGCCTGTTTTTTCTTATGTTTGCAATCCTTTCGGCAATTGAACCAACCAAAAGTGTCTGGGCTGGAGCTCCGGAACCTACATCCCCGCCCCCAGAAGCAACTCCCTGGCAATCATCACCTCGATTAAAAAAACCTTTTCTACCTGCCAACCCGACCATGGCTGAACAAGGTGCGATTCCATATTGGTCGATTTGCCTTTCGTGCCACGGCGATAAAGGTCAAGGTCTAACCGACGAATGGCGCGAGGCTGGTTTTGGCGAAGATATGAATTGTTGGAAATCCAAGTGCCATGCCGTCAACCATCCCACTCCAGGCTTTAATTTCCCACGCCAGGTACCACCCATCATTGGTAGTCAAACCTTGCAACGCTTCACCACTGTCGATGAAGTCCAAAAATACATCAAAACAACAATGCCCTGGTGGGATCCGGGCACTCTCTCTGAGCAAGATTCGTGGAATCTAACAGCCTACCTCTTACGCGAAAACGGTAATCTGCCTGCCCAGGCTAAATTAAGCCCAAATTTTGCCGCTTTATCGCCCGTGCACCTCCCCATTCGCGAGCGTAAAACAGAATTCACCTGGCAATACGGATTGGCTTCCTTGCTGGGGCTGGCAACGATCAGCCTGATCGGCAAAAGAATTATTTCTCAACAAATGGTAACTTCATCCCTAGCTGGTAAGTCCCGACCAAATTTTTTCCACCATCTTCATCCGCCCACAATTCCCTTGCCGCAAGCACGCTGGCGCTACACGCTTGGTGCGGGAGGCCTGGCCATTTTTCTGAGCATTATCATCGCAATTACTGGCATCCTGGAGATGTTCTTCTATATCCCCACACCTGGCCAGGCTGGACAATCCATTCAGCTTATTTCATTTTTAGTTCCTTACGGTGGTCTCATACGAGGGTTACACTTTTGGGCGGCCCAATCTCTTGTGGTTGTATCCGCGATTCACCTCTTGAGAGTAATTTTTACAGGAGCGTACCACACACCACGTCGATTCAACTTTCTATTAGGCCTGGCACTCTTCATCCTGGTCATCTTCTTAAACTTTACTGGCTATATCCTGCGCTGGGATAATGGCATTCACTGGGCATTGATCGTTGGCACAAATCTGCTAAAAACCATCCCATTTTACGGAAATCAAATCTACCGTTTTCTAGTTGGCGGTGAAACCCCAGGCCTGGCTACACTTACCCGCTTTTATGCCTGGCACATTTTTGGCCTGACCATTGCCACAATTATTTTATTGGGCTGGCATATTTTCCGAGTCCGGAGGGATGGAGGCATCTCTGCCCCTGATCCAGAAAATCGCATTGATTCACGACGAATTAATCGTTTCGAATTGGTTTCGCGGGAAATTCTGGCAATGCTCATTGCCAGCTTGGGGTTAATTCTACTGGCATCGCTTATCCCGGCACCCATTGCAGCCCCAATTCAAGATGCCAGCATGCCGCTCAATCCAGATGTTCGTGCGCCCTGGTTTTTCTTGTGGGTGCAGCAATTGCTCCGATTTGGGAACGCATTCTGGATGGGAGTGGCAATTCCAATCGGAGTGATTGCGGTTCTAGCCAGCTTCCCCTATCTATTCTCACGTTCGTCACAGAACCAGAATGGCAGCTGGTTCCCGAAATCTGGGAGGCCAGTCCAAATCATCGCCGCAGGCATGGTACTTGCGTGGTTGGTTCTGACTTTTTTGGAGATTGTAAAATAATGGCAAATCTTTCTCGCCGTGATCTATTAAAAATCAGCGCGCAGGCACTTTTAGGCTTGAGTGCCATGCTCGGAATCTCCGGGATAATTCGTTTTCTCAGTTTTGAACCTGACCCACCTCCACCTCAGCAATTTGAAGTAGGTTCAACCAGCGATTTTCTACCAGACACACGCACAATAATAAAAACCATTCCAGCCGTCTTAATACGATCATCGAATGGATTTAATGCCCTGTCCCTTACCTGCCAACATCTAGGATGTACAGTTGAATCTAAAAGCGATGGCTTTACCTGCCCATGTCACGGCTCACGCTATAAGCCAAATGGGCAACTCATTCAAGGGCCGTCCGATAAAGGATTGAAATCTCTACGTGTCGAAATCAGCTCCGCTGATAAAGTTATTATTTTCAAGAGCTGACAAGGATGTTTCCTTTGGCTGCGGACCGGGCACGCAAACCCCTGACATCGCGGGCCATACCAAAGGAAAAAATATCGCTTTGAATAATCACCAACCATTCTTTAATTGGACTTTTGACAAAAAAGTGAGAACTGCTTCAAAATAGGGGTATGAACCTCGAAGAACATATCCCGCAACTGAAGCAGTTCCGGCAAGAAGTTTACCAGAACTTTAACAAACGAGCCGATAGTCTGATGGACCTGCTGG
>CAINXK010000391.1 GCA_903854805.1 uncultured Anaerolineae bacterium | reverse complement strand
GTATTTTGCCTATTTAAAACCCAAACCGCCTTGAAGCCGGCCCAGGCTCTTTGGCGGTTTGACACGGAGAATGTATCTTTATTATATCCAGCCAGTTTAGCGAGAGATGAAACAAAGATAAATCTTTGATGAGAGTATTTTTTGTTGATAGGTTCGTGCCTATCGTCTTTTGGGCAAAAACCGACTACAATCGGGTATTCCTGAAAGTGGCAGGTTGTTGTTAATCTTCAGGCTTATTCTTTCAAAAAGTAATCCCTAAAAACGGGATTAATGCGTAAATATTTGGAGGCAAAATGGATTGGCAAGACAAGGTTGTGCTTATTACCGGTGGTACCGGTTCGTTCGGGAAGAAATTTATTAAAATATTGCTTGCTGAAAAACAGCCTAAGAAAATCATTGTTTTCAGCCGTGACGAACTGAAACAGCACGAAATGCGTGTATCTGGATATGATCATCCATCATTGCGTTACTTTATCGGCGATGTGCGCGACCGTGAACGACTGGTGCGAGCGATGCACGGCGTGGATATCGTTGTACATGCAGCTGCGTTAAAGCAAGTGCCGGCCTGTGAGTACAACCCGATGGAAGCGGTCAAAACCAATATCATCGGCACCTCGAATGTGCTGGAAGCTGCCCTGGATGCGGGCGTGAGCAAGGTGCTGGCGCTCAGCACCGACAAAGCCGTCAGCCCAGCCAACCTGTATGGCGGTACCAAGCTGGTAGCTGAGAAGCTCGTCATTCAATCGAATGCCTATGCGGCGGGGACTGCCACACGCTATTCGTGTGTGCGCTATGGAAACGTAGTCGGTTCACGTGGTTCGGTTGTGCCGCTGTTTCTGAAACAGAGACAAACCGGACGAATTACCATCACTGACGATCGCATGACTCGCTTCTGGCTGTCCCTTGAGCAAGGCGTGCATTTTGTGATGACCTGTATTGAACAAATGGAAGGCGGCGAGGTCTTTGTTCCAAAGATCCCCAGCACCAAGGTGATTGACCTGGCGCGGGCGATTGCTCCGGACGCTCACATCGATGTGATCGGGATTCGACAAGGCGAAAAGCTGCATGAAGATTTACTCTCGGCAGATGAAGCCCGCCATTCGATTGAACTTGAACATATGTACGTGATCCAACCGGCTGAAGCCATCTGGTTTGGATATTCATGGAAGCAGCGTGGCAAGCCAGTTGCAGAAGGTTTTTCATATACCAGTGATACCAACCTGGAGTGGCTCGATGTAGAGAGTATCCGGCCATATATAGCGCCTTTTGAGGAAGATTTTGAGAAGGGCAGGCTGGAGGGATAAAGTTGATTCGAAGTGGTGATTAAATTGAAGTAAATATTTGGTGGGGTGGCTGGAAGGCTGCCCCACTTTTATTTTTGGGGGTGGGTTATATCAACCCTTGATAGGATATTGCGCATAGCCAGATTTCGGGAGGTGGGAAAACTTGCTTAACATGCTGCTTATTTAAAAATACACCGGGAGTACACCGGGAGTACACCGGTATAGGGCTGGAAAAAATTCAATTTATTGCGATGAGTATTTTGTTCTGGCAAGCTCAAAGCAGGGGGCAGGCGATTTTCGAAAGCCGAATTATCTTGAAG
>CAINXK010000390.1 GCA_903854805.1 uncultured Anaerolineae bacterium | reverse complement strand
TAATCTGGGTGGAAAAGGGACGGCTGTCCCTTTTCCACCCAGAACCCCTCATTTCCCTGCCAGCCAACGCATATTTTCTATGGAAAACCACTTTGAAAGATGCCAGATATAATCCCCGGCATTTTCCTACATTTTGACCCCCACTCACAGTACACACCCACGCCAGTTTGGTTTGCGGATAACCCCCAATGAAACCTCTCCCGGTTTATACTCACCAGGCCGGCTCGGCGCTCTGACCATAACCGAGTTTATGGTTATTCAGACCACATCAGCAACAACAAGGAGTATTTTAATGACATCCCAGGCGCGCACTGCCCAACCAAACTCCAAAATGTGTTTCATCTGTGGGTTGGAAAACCCGGTCGGATTAAAGCTGCGCATTTACCAAACCGAACCGGGTGTGATTGAAACTAATTACACGGCCCCGGAGCATTTTCAGGGCTACCCCGGCGTCTTACACGGTGGGATTGTTGCCACCATCCTGGACGAGATCAGCGGGCGGGCACAGATGGGTGACCCATCCGCGCCGCGCTTCATGTTCACTGCCAGGCTGGAAGTGAAATACCGCAAGAATGTACCGACTGGCAAACTTCTCAAAATCATTGGGAAGGCAGGCAGATCAAAAGGCAAAATGGCCGAAAGTTGGGCCGGCATTTATGACGAGCAGAACACACTGCTGGCTGAAGCTAATACCATGCTGATCAACGTTCCGCAGGAGATGCTCGACAATACCAACCTTGACCTGCTGGGCTGGAAAATTTACCCTGAATAAGGCTGGGTTGGATTTAAGAAATCCCTTGTACGAACATAGAGCAGGGGTTTCGCGTGGCAAAAATAACCACCTGCGAGGCAAACTAACTGCAGGCAAAATTAAAAATCACCAGCACCCGGCTAAACTGACACCGATCGAGTGCTGGTGAACCCTTTGTATTTCGGCGCTTATTTTTTACCAGCGGGTTGACTGATTAGCCAGGAGAAACCGCCCAGCACCTCGTCAATGGTAAAGTTGCAATGTCCATAGCGTTCAACTGGAATGTTGAGATAGGCAGCGCCCTTTTTATTCGCAAGCACTTTTTGCGAATAAAGTGTTGACTGCTCAAAAAGCACAATCGGGTCACCGGTGGTATGCAGGGTGACAAGTGGGGTTTTGAGCCTGCCAGAGGTCTGGTAATTCTCAGCGATCGTCTTCAACGCTTTTTTATCCGCTGTATAACGTGGGGCAAAAAAGTTTAACGCTGGATCGAGATATTGGTAATCATGGTTATCAAACGGCTGACCACGCAGAACTTCATTCCCGTTATTGGTGGAAAACACGTTGTACCACAACAAACCCAGGATGGTATTGGGGGTGGAACCGGCCGGATCGGTCGGATCAATCGGGGCACCAGTGACTGCCAAGAGCGTGCCGATGGTGGCAGGGTCAGCCGTCGACAGGGCAAACCCAATTCCAGGAAGCACCGCAGTGTCCCAGTTATCAATCAAAGCCTGTGGAATTTTCACAGCACTGGGAGGCAAGACCGTGGGGAAGTAATGATCGAAGGCCACCCGGAAATTGCCCCAATAATTGATTTGTTTGTTGAAATTTCCGATGGGACCGCACATGGCCATACCACCATTGAACTCTTCAGGGTGCTTCTCGATCATCAGTGTTGTGATCAAGCCACCCTCTGAAACACCCACCAGATAAGATCGCCTGGGTTTGCCAACATTCTCCTTGAAAACTTCCATCAAATCGAGAATGTCATGATCAGCCTGCACGACCGCCAGCCCATTCACGCTGTAGCTGGTTGTGGCGAAAGCGTAACCCATCGAGTTGAGCAGTGCGGGAATATAAGTTCCATCCGCCAGATACATTTGATCCCATTGAATATCAACGGGGGCGGTTACGGGAACATAGCCATGGGCAAAAACCACCAGGCCACCATTCCAGCCACCAGGCGGTGGCATGTTAATACAATACTTGGCCCCCTGCCCATGAGCGCCATAATAATCGCAGGGAATGGCAGCCTGCGCGCTGGCGGAATGAACGGGGATGGCGGTAAAAACCAGTAAAAGCGCAATAATTATTTTAAACCAGCGAGTCATTGGAGCTCCTCTTTGCAAGTCAGATACAGATAAGATACAACCAAACGGATAAATTCTACCTAATTTTCTTACGTGATTTTTTCTGGCCACCTCCTAAAGAACGGAACTACTCTTACCACGCCAGCCTTTAATGATCCTGACAGACCCCACTTCGGGCGATGAAAAACTCACTTGCCCAAGCATTAATATTGGTTGTGCCAGCGCTCAAGAGCAAATCATACAATCCAAGAGAACCCAAACGGACTTTCCTAATTATCCGATTTAGATATCAATTCTCCACTTTTATTAGTCTAGCACTTCAGAGAACCAAATTCAAGAGGGAATCACCCATTTTTTTGGCTGCTCATCCAGGAAAAGTATTGATCCGACGGCCTGGGCAATGGCTGCAATACTGTGCCTGGGGCCGCTAAAACCAGCCTGGTACAATCAAAAAGATGTGCAGCGCAGACATCCTGATCGCGAGCTTGATGATTATTCCTAATTGATGTGCCAGTAGCAGGCGTTAAACTACTGGCATCCTGTATAATAATGGTTGTCTGACACATTTTTGGCTGCCGGCCTACGGAACTATCATTCAACATCCAGTAGTATGCAACGGCCATCATCCGGTTCAGACCAACGCCTTATTTTTCCGCGGAGATATCATGATCACAAATTATGCTCGCCCCAAAAGCATGGAAGAAGCCCTGAAACTGCTCGAAAAAACCGATGCCTATCCAATGGGCGGAGGAACCTGGCTAAATCAATCACGTGAAGAACATTTTTCTGTCGTAGACTTGCAAGCCCTTGGGTTAAATCAGATTCGCAACGCTGGCAACAACCTGGAAATCGACGCTTGCGTGACGCTCCAGCAGCTGCTCGAATCAGACCAGAGCCCGGAAGCTCTCAAACAGGCCATCCGCCTGGATGCCGGGTTGAATATCCGCAACGCCGCAACTGTGGCGGGCAACCTGGTCACCTGCGATGGTCGCTCGGCTTTCGCCACAGTCATGCTGTCACTGGACGCCAAAATAACCATGACCCTGAATAACGCTCCGGTCACCAGCGGATTGGGGGAATTCCTGCCAATGCGCCCACGTGGGCTGATCACATCCATCAGCATCCCGTTGAATGTCAGGTGTGCTTTTGAAACGGTCGGACGCTCACCGTTAGACAAGCCGGTCGTTTGCGCTGCGGTTACACAATGGTCAAGCGGACGTACCCGCCTGGCGCTGGGTGGCACCCACAAAGTGCCCATGCTGGCCATGGATGGCACAGAGGCAGATGGCATCGAAGCTGCCGCACGCAGTGCTTTCCATGAATCTTCCGACGAATGGGCTTCCAGTGAATACCGCGCCGACGTGGCAGGCACACTGGCCAAACGCTGTTTGGAAAAAGTTGTTCATTAGACGCACACACGCAAGATGGTAACCTGGCACACCCGGTGAATTTACCCTGATAAGGTTTCAATGGTTCGGATGGCAATACCATCCCTCCCAAGCGTGTGCAATTTGATGGTTTTGTTTTTTGGGCCCCAATCTCTGTGCAAGGAAAAACTGGTTCATGCCAGGCCAGATACTGATCCTGCCAGCAGACATTATTGTTAGATGCAATACCCGTGTATTGCGACAGAAAAACGATTGAATTTTTGGAGTATTATGTCCTTCACCCTCCTGGAAACCCGTACCATCCCTGAAATCAACACGACCGGTAAAATCTTTATCCACGACCAGACCGGTGCACGCTTGCTCTCGCTAACCAACAACGACGAAAATAAATGCTTCGGGATCAGCTTCCGCACACCGCCCGCAGATTCAACCGGCGTGGCCCATATCATGGAACATTCCGTGTTGTGCGGCTCGCGCAAATATCCGGTCAAAGAACCATTCGTGGAAATTCTGAAAGGCTCTTTGCAAACCTTCGTCAATGCCTTCACCTATCCAGATAAAACCTGTTATCCATGCGCCAGCCAAAACCTGAAAGACTTTTACAACCTGATCGACATTTACCTGGATGCCGTACTTTACCCGCTCATCCCTGAACATACCCTGCGCCAGGAAGGCTGGCATTACGAGCTTGATGCGCTCGAAGCACCCCTGACCTTCAAGGGTGTGGTCTTCAACGAGATGAAGGGCAACTACTCTTCCCCAGATGATCTGCTCGGCGACAAATCGCGCGCCTCACTTTTTCCGGATAATACCTACGGCATCGATGCCGGCGGCGACCCGCTGGCAATCCCTGATCTGACCTATGCCGCATTCAAATCCTTCCACGAATCCTACTACCATCCATCCAATGCCTATATTTACTTCTACGGCGACGACCCCGAAGAAGAACGCCTGACCATCCTGGAAACCTGGCTGAAAGACTTTGACAAAAAAGAAGTCAACTCCCAGGTGCCGCTGCAATCCAAATTTACAGCGCCCAAGAAACTGCGAGTGCTGTACGATTCAGGCGATTCAGCCGAGTCAAAAGCCCACCTTACCATGAATTGGCTGCTGCCCGAGGCCATCGATGTTCAAAAAAGCCTGGATTTCTCACTATTAGGGCACATCCTACTGGCTACACCGGCTTCACCGCTCAAGCGAGCCCTGATCGAATCTGGGCTGGGTGAGGACGTCACGGGTGGTTTTGAAGAACAGCTGCGCCAGACCATGTTCTCGGCCGGTCTGAAAGGCATCCAACCAGAGAACCTGGAAAAGGTGGAAACCCTGATCATCGAGACTCTTACCCGGCTTGCCAGGGAAGGACTCGACCCGCAAACGATCGCCGCCAGCCTGAACACGGTTGAGTTTCACTTGCGTGAACAAAATACCGGTCGATTCCCGCGCGGCCTTTCGCTGATGCTGGGGGCCTTGACCACCTGGCTCTATGATGGCAGCCCGCTGGACGCGTTAGCGTTCGAAGCGCCGTTAAAGACACTCAAGCAAAAAGCTCAGGGCGAACGCTTTTTTGAAACCTTGATCGAAGAATACCTGCTCAACAATCAGCACCGCAGCACCGTCATGCTAATTCCAGACCCCGAGGAAGGCAAACGCCGCGAGGCGATTGAAACTGAACGCCTGGCAAAGGTCAAAGCTGGCATGTCAGCTGCTGAATTGAACCATGTCATGGCTGAAGCTGCTGAACTAAAAATGCTCCAGGAAGCGCCTGATTCGCCCGAAGCACTGGCCAGCATACCCAGCCTGGAATTGGCAGATATTGATCGAAAGATCAAGATCCTGCCCAGCCAGAGCCTGAATATCGGTGAGACACCCGTATATTTCCACGATCTATTCACCAACGGCATAACCTACCTGGATCTGGGTTTTGACCTGCACGCCCTGCCCCAGGACCTGCTGCCCTATGTCGGACTGCTTGGCCGGCTGCTGCTCGAGATGGGTACAGATAAGGATGATTTTGTCAAACTCACCCAGCGCATCGGGCGCGATACCGGCGGAATTCGCTCGACAACCTTGAATTCAGCCTTGCGAGGGTCAGACCGTTCAGCGGCCTGGTTCTTCCTGCGTGGCAAAGCAATCGCTTCGGAATCTTCAGCCCTGCTCAATGTTATGAAGGATATTCTGCTCAGCGCCCGGCTCGACCAGCCAGACCGCTTTAAGCAGATCGTACTGGAACGCAAAGCCGGATTGGAGGCTGGGCTGCTGCCGGGCGGCTCAAGCGTGGTCAACCAGCGCCTACGGGCACGCTTCAGCGAAGCTGATTGGCTTTCCGAGCAGATGCACGGCATTTCACAATTGTTCTTCCTGCGCAGCCTGGCGGAAACCATTGAAAAAGATTGGGGCACCGTCCTGGCAAAGCTGGAAAACCTGCGCAAATCGTTGGTAAACCGCGCCGCCATGATCGTCAACGTGACCCTGGATGCCGCCAATTTTTCCACCTTTGAGCCTCAGCTGGCGGCCTTTCTGGCAAGCCTGCCCGGGCAAAAAACAGCAGATGCGGTCTGGACGTTCAAGGCAACAACAGCGAACGAGGGCCTGACAATCCCTTCACAGGTCAATTATGTTGGCAAAGGCGCCAATCTTTTCAAATTGGGCTACAACTTGCATGGTTCGGTCCAGGTGATCAATAATTATCTGTATACCACCTGGCTATGGGAAAAGATCCGAGTCCAGGGCGGCGCTTACGGCGGACAGAGTGTCTTCGATATACACTCCGGCGTCTTCACCTATATTTCATACCGCGACCCCAATCTGCTGGCCAGTTTGGATCTTTATGATGCTACCGCTGACTTCTTGAGCAATCTTGAAATCTCAGAAGCCGAACTGACCAAGTCGATCATCGGCACGATTGGCGACCTGGATGCCTACCTGCTCCCGGATGCCAAAGGTTGGACCGCCTTGACCCGCAGCCTGCTGGGATACGATGACACCCGCCGCCAACAGATCCGCACTGAAATCCTGGGCACAAACGCACAGGACCTGAGAGCCTTTGGCAATATATTGGGCGAATTGGCCAGGCATGGTGAAATTGTGGTGCTCGGCTCGGCGGATGCGATTGAAAAAGCCAACAAAGAACGCAACGGTCTGCTGGAGATCAAAAAGGTGCTCTAATTTTGCCAGTTTATCCGGGCAACCCTTTGGGACTTTGACCTGTTAAATAAAAATACTCAGGAAAATCTGTGGATAATTTACCCATCAACACGATCCTGCACGGCGACTGCCGCGAAGTCTTGAATAATCTGCCTGAAAAATCGGTGGATTTAATCTTCGCCGACCCGCCATATAATCTACAGCTTCAGAATGAGCTTTATCGCCCCAATATGACCAGGGTCGCAGCAGTGGATGACAGCTGGGATAAGTTCGCCAGCTTCGCGGAATACGATCAATTCACGCGCGATTGGCTCTCGGCCTGCCAACGGGTCTTAAAAGATACCGGCACACTGTGGGTCATTGGGGCGTATCATAATATTTACAGGGTTGGCACCATTTTACAGGACCTGGACTATTGGATCCTGAATGATGTGGTCTGGATAAAAACCAACCCGATGCCAAACTTCCGAGGTGTGCGCTTCACAAATGCGCACGAAACCATGCTCTGGGCACAGAAAAAACGCGGAGCACACTATACCTTTAACCACCACGCCATGAAAAACCTCAACGATGAGCTGCAGATGCGCTCAGACTGGGTTATTCCGCTTTCAACAGGCAAAGAGCGGATCAAGATCAATGGCGAGAAGGCCCATCCCACCCAGAAACCGGAAGGTTTGCTGTACCGGGTGATTCTGTCCAGTTCCAATCCGGGCGATGTCGTGCTCGATCCATTCTTTGGGTCTGGCACAACTGGCGCAGTCGCTAAAAAGCTCCAGCGCAACTGGATTGGGATCGAACAGGACGAAAAGTATATTCGGGTGGCGCGCGAACGGATCGATGCGACCGAACAGGTTCCACTGGAAGCCGTCAGCTTCCCAGAGCGGCGCAAAGAGACGCGCATCCCGTTTGGAGCACTGCTGGAAATCGGCATGATCCAACCTGGACAGCTTTTGTGGTTGGTGAAGGATGAATCCATTACAGCCTCGGTGCAGGCCGATGGCAAGATTGCCTGCAACGGGTTTTCCGGCTCAATCCACAGCGTCGCCAAGAATGTCCTGCACGGACTTCCGGTCAACGGCTGGGACGCCTGGTACTATCAGAATGAAACCGGCGAAAAATACATATTGGATGAATTGAGAAAAAAAATAAGAATGACTGCGCTGACAACTTAGAACTTGAAGTACTCATCATTTTTATCCATCAGGAAACGTATTTTTTAACCATCCCTTTCAACAGAAAGACATCCTACTTAAATGGAAAACACACGATGAAAATCCAACTGACAATTAATGCCAAAACTCAAGAAATCGACTGCGCACCTGGTGACACTCTTTTCGCTGTTTTACGCCGCCTGGGCTATTATGGTGTCAAATTTGGTGACGAACAGGGTCTGAGCGGGTCGGATACTGTTATTTTTGACAGTAAACCGGTCAACTCCAGCCTGATGCTGGCGGCGCAAGCTGCAGGCCATTTGATCGTCACCATCGAAGGCCTGGGCGAACACCCAGACCAGGGCTGGCGTAAGACCGATGGTCTGCACCCAATTCAACAGGCCTTTGTTGAAAGCGGCGCCATCCAATGCGGGTACTGCACACCAGCGCAGGTACTGGCAGCCAAGGCCTTGTTGGATAAAAACCCAAATCCGAGTGAGGCCGAAATCCGCGAGGCAATCTCAGGTGTGCTGTGTCGCTGCACAGGCTATGCCAAACCGGTGCAGGCCATTATCAGGGCAGCGGCGGTCATGCGCGGTGAGACAATCTCTGAACCAGACCAGGGTTGGAGTTGGATACAGCCAACCACCCGTGATGGCAGCGATGATTCAGCACCCGGCAGCAAGTATGGAAACCTCCAAACCAGGGTCATGCCCAAAATGGTTGTAGCGCCAGAAAGCTCCCCCTACCAGACAGTTGGAAAGCCCGAAAAGAAGCTGGACGCCATCAAACTGGTACAAGGCAAGCCCGCCTTTGCTGCGGATGTAGAACCGCGCGGCATGCTGCACGCCAAGGTTTTACGCTCGCCACATGCACACGCGCGCATCCTGAGCATAGACACCAGCAAAGCCAAGGCTTTGGAAGGCGTCGCGGCTGTACTGACCTGGCAGGACATCCCAAGGGTCGTTTATTCGACCGCCGGACAATCCGACCCGATCCCCGGGCCACTGGATGCATTCTCGCTGGATAATAAGGTGCGTTTCGTGGGCGACCGGGTGGCCTTTGTGGCCGCCGAAACAGCCGAAATTGCCGAAGCCGCCCTGAAACTGATCGATGTAGAATACGAAATTCTGGATGCGATCCTGGATATGAGCCAATCCATGCAATCTGGAGCCATCTGCATCCACGACGAGCCCGAATACGTTAACTTCGCTGATTCTCAGCCCGAGAAAAACCTGGCGGCTGAAATCCGGATTAACATCGGGGACGTTGACAAGGGCTTTGCCGAAGCCGACCAGATCTTTGAAGCCGAGTATTTCGTACCGAAGGTACAGCAAGCCCATATTGAACCGCACGTTTGCCTGACCTATTGGGACGAGGATGACCGCCTGGTCATGCGCACATCCACACAGGTACCTTTCCACGTCCGGCGCATGCTCGCCCCGGTTTTAGGGCTGCCGATCAAACGTATTCGGGTGATTAAGCCTCGTATTGGCGGCGGCTTTGGCGGCAAGCAGGAAGTCCTGATGGAAGATGTCGCAGCTCATCTGACGATTGCCACCCGCCGCCCGGTATTATACGAATATACCCGCGAAGAAGAATTTATCGGCGCGCGCTCCCGTCACCCCATGCGCGTGCGCATGAGGACCGGTGTCAAACGCGACGGCACCATTACCGCCAACGAAATGGTTGCACTTTCTGATACCGGCGCTTATGGCTGCCATGCCCTGACGGTCACGGGCAACACCGGTCACAAGTCGATGGGGCTATATGTTGGCGATGGCGAATACCGCAAAGCCCCCAATATCCGCTTTTACGCAGACATTGTCTACACAAACACACCCCCAGCCGGCGCTTTCCGTGGCTATGGCGTGCCCCAGGGCTACTGGCCCTTGGACAGGCACATGGAAAAAATCGCCCGCGCAATGGGATTTGACCCGTTGGACTTCCGTCTGAAAAACGCCATCCACGCCGGAGAATTTCACCCCTTCAGCACTGCCTGGAACGAAGGCCGCAAACCGCGCCCTGAGATCGTCCACACGGTAGGGCTGGAACAGTGCGTGGCGCAGGCGCGCGCCGTCAGCGGCTGGGATGATAAATATGGAAACGAAGCCTGGCACCAGTCGGCAGACACAGCCAAATCGACCAAACGAAAAGGAATTGGGGTCGCAATGGTCATGCAGGGCACAGCCATTCCGTACCTGGATATGGGCGGCGCTTCGATAAAGATGAATGACGATGGTTCCTTCAACCTGTTGCTCGGCGCAACCGACCTGGGCACCGGTTCGGATACCGTCCTTTCGCAAATGGCCGCTGAAATTCTGGGCGTACCGGTCGACGATATGATCTGCTATTCATCCGACACCGATTTTACGCCCTTCGATAAAGGCGCCTACGCCTCATCCACCACGTATGTATCCGGCACGGCAGCCGTCAATGCCGCCAAGGATGTCGCGGCGCAGATCAGGACCCGCGCCGCCAAAATCCTGAATGCCAGCGCAGCGGCAGATATTAAGGCCGGAAAACCCGCGCAAACCTGCGAAGCTGGCGAGATCCGCCTGGCCAACCGCATGGCATTTGCACCGGATGGACGCTCGGTTGGCATGGCAGAAATCGCGCTCGACAGCCTGCACCACAGCGAACAACGACAGATCATGGGTAGCGCATCCTATGTCTCGCCCTCCTCACCACCACCTTTTGGGGCCCAATTTGCCGAAGTAACGGTCGACCTCGAAACGGGCAGTGTCACAGTTGACAACCTGGTGATGGCCGTTGATTCAGGCATCATCATCAACCCACTGACCGCTTCCGGACAGATCGAAGGCGGCATGATCCAGGCGCTCGGATACGCCGTGTGCGAAGAAATGCGCTACGATCAATTGGGCGTCGCACGCGAACGCGACCTGAGCGATTATCACATCTTCCGCGCCGATGAGGTTCCATCTCTTGAAACGATCTTTGTCGAAACCTTTGAACCGAGCCATCCATTTGGCGTCAAGGCTGTTGCCGAAATCCCGATGGACGGGGTCGCACCTGCCGTTGGAAATGCCATCCTGGATGCGATTGGCGTAAATGTTGACCAGAACCCCGCCACACCTGAGCGCATCTGGCGAGCCATGCGCATACAAAAAAGCGCAGTTAAA
This sequence comes from uncultured Anaerolineae bacterium, assembly GCA_903854805.1. Next base: position 8,986 of record CAINXK010000390.1, on the reverse strand, counting down.
TAAGCTGCAATCAGCAGATGTGCGAGACCCTACGTTTCACCAAACGTGCTCGCAGGAAAACAAATCAATGACTAATAAATCTGAGACCATTTACGTTACAGGCCATATCAACCCGGATACTGATTCGATCGCAGCAGCGATGGGCTATGCCTGGTTGCTGCGACAGCGTGACCATTTGGACGCAGTTGCATCACGCGCCGGCGCAGTCAATCCACAGACCGCCTGGATCCTTAAACGCCTGGAACTGGAACCACCGCTGCTGCTAACCGACGCCTCACCACGCTTCGATTCGGTCATGCGCCAATTGGATACTGTCTTGCCGGATGCCACACTCAGCGAAGCCTGGTCACTGGCCAGCCGCACCGGCGGGCTGGCCCCGGTTGTTACCGAGGATGGTAAACCATTCGGCATGATCAACGGACTGAGCCTGTTCAACTTCTTCAGGCAAGTAGTTGGTCCGCGGCTGGATTTGAGCGACCAGCGGATTGTAGATATCATGTCGGCAGCCTGCAAGGATGCCGCCGACCTGGATGTCCCAAAATTCCCGCTCAACGCTCACATCCGCGATTCGCTCAACCGCATTTTGCGCGAAGAGCACAATGATTTTTTCGTAGTAGATGAGACCGGGCATTACGTGGGTGTCTGCCACCAGCGCGGGGTACTCAACCCGCCACGCCTGAAAATCGTGCTGGTCGATCACAATGAACCGCGCCAGGCCATCGCCGCTCTGGACGAGGCCGAACTACTTGAAATCCTCGACCATCACCGCCTGGGCAACCCTCACACCCACCAACCGATCAAATTTACGGTCGATACTGTCGGTTCAACCAGCACACTTGTCTCTGAGATCACCGCGGAAGCCGGTCTATCCATGCCGCCCGCCCTGTCTGGGATCCTGCTGGCAGGTTTGCTGGCGGATACGTTGATCCTGACATCCCCCACTACCACCAACCGCGATAAACTGGCCGCTGACCGCCTTTCACGCTGGGCTTTTGTAGGCAGCGGCCCGCTTAAAGGCGAGACAATCCAGTCTTTTGGCATGGCGGTCCTTTCGGCTGGCGCAGGGCTGGCCAATAAAGACCCGAATGACGTGGTCAGTACGGATATCAAACCATACGAAGCTGGTGGCTTCAAATTCGCCGTAGCCCAGGCCGAAGTCACTGACCTGCTGCAGATCCGCGAACACCTGGTCACGCTGCAAACTGCATTGAACGACCTGCGTGATAAACGCGGCCTGGATTTCACCGTCTTGCTCGTGACGGATGTCGTACGCGGATCAAGCCGGGTATTCATTTCTAATCCGGCCCCGCCCATTTTGGATGAACTGCCATTTCCGCCGCTGCCTGATGGCACACGTGACGCGCCAGGTGTGGTTTCGCGGAAAAAACAGCTCCTACCAGCAGTATTAGGGTTATTGGAAAAATGACAACTTCGCAAAATCTGTACAAACTGGCAGCAGAACTGCTGGATCGGGGCGAAAGCTTCGCATTGTGCACCATCACAGCTGCGCAAGGCTCCACGCCCCGTCACACTGGCAGTAAAATGCTGGTCTATGAGAATGGAAGCTTCACCGGCACGGTCGGCGGCGGGGAACTGGAACACCGCGTGATCGATGAAGCCTGGATGGCCATCACAGATGGCAAACCTCGCAAACTTAATTATTCCATGAACGACCCGGCCCAGGGCGACCCGGGCGTGTGCGGCGGTCAGGTGGAGGTCTTTGTGGAACCAGTTTTGCCAGCACCAAAAATCATAGTGATCGGTGGCGGGCACGTCGGCAAAGCCGTGGCGCACCTGGCCAAATGGCTGGGCTTCCGTGTGGCCATTTCAGATGACCGCACAGAATTCTGCACCCCAGAGATGAACCCGGATGCAGACGAGTTTTACCCGGTGCCAATGCAAGATCTACCCAAACACGTCAATATCAATCGCCAGACGTATTTGATCCTGACCACCCGCGGCGTTTCTGCCGACGTTCCGGGCCTGCCCCCGCTGCTAGAGACTCGCGCAGCTTACATTGGCGTGATCGGCTCACGCAAGCGCTGGCTGACCACCGTCAATGGCCTGAAAGAAGCCGGCGTTAGCGCCGAAAGCATCGCCCGCATACACTCACCCATCGGGCTGGAACTGAATGCCGAGACCCCTGAGGAGATTGCCGTTAGCATTATGGCCGAGATCATCATGCTCAGGAACGAAGGTACCGGAAAAATGATGAAGGAAAAAGCCTGAACCCCACCTATCGATCAGATCCAGATCACAGCCACAGTCACAATCTGCTTGCGCAACTTTTTACAACCGCTGGCGTATATCTGCTTGAAACCAAACCACGCTTCGGCTATAATAAAATCGTCAATATAATGTCTAAAGGAGAATATCATGGCCAGGATTTTTGATGTAATCGAATATCGCAATGAAATGGTGGATGAAATCGTCCATCGTTTTCCGGATGACAGCGGCATTGGCGATTATCGCATTGGTTCGCAATTAATCGTCCGAGATGGACAGGCTGCGGTATTCTTCCGCAATGGCCAGGCACTGGATGTTTTTGGCCCAGGTATGCACACACTTGTGACCGCCAACGTCCCAAAACTGATTGATTTCATCGGTAAGGCTTTCAATGACCGCACCCCCTTCCCCGCCGAAGTCTACTTCGTTTCGCTGAAGGAATTCGCCAACAAGAAATGGGGCACGCCCCAACCGATCATCGTCCGCAACCCGGGCATGGGTCTGGGTGTGGCGCTGCTGCAAGGCTTTGGCACCTATTCTTACCAGGTCTCTGACCCGCAGTTATTTGTGACCAATATCGTCGGTAAGCAGGCCATTTTCCGCACAACCGAGATTGAGGATCGTGTTCGGACCGTCCTACTCTCCAAGCTGCAGGATCTGCTCGGCGAAACCGGCGCCAAGAGAAGCGTTCTTGAGCTGATTGGGCTGACCGAAGAACTCGGCGCCGGTGTACGCGCCAAAGCCCAGGATGATTTCGCTGCGCTCGGCTTGTTGCTCAAGACCTTCTACATCGGCAACTTGAAGCCCTCAGATAAATCTGCCCAGGAACTGCGCGACATGGGCATGCTCGATATGAATGTTTACACCCAGCTGCAAGCTGCGGACGCCATGCGAGATGCCGCTAACAACCCGAGCGGCGGCGCCGGGCTGACAGCCGGAATAGGCGCCGGAATAGGCATTGGCAATCTGATGGGCCAGGCCTTGCAAGGCGGCATACAGCAGCCTCAACAACAGCAACAGCAGCAACAGCAAGCCCAGGCTGCAGCCAATGGCGCAGCCGCAGCCAACGGCACCCCAGATGTAATGACCCCCTCCGAAGCCGCCGCGATCCTGCGCGTTTCAGAAGAGGACGTCATGGCCGCCATCACCTCCGGCGACCTGAAGGCCAAAAAACTAGGCAGCGCCTACCGCATCAGCAAATCTTCGTTGGAAGAATTCCTCAAAAGCTAAGCCGCACCTAAACTAACATAGAAACACGGGCAAACAGGAAAACCTGCCTGCCCGTGTTTTTTATTATCAGCGGCGGTGCTGCACAAGATCCCAAAAGCTGAACAGAGCACTTACTTCCCCGCATGGTTATGTTGTGGTTATGGTTACGTACGCAAAGCAACGAGCAAAAATAAGCAACTGCGGGAAGAGCCAGCCACAAGAGCCGCAAACGCGCATAACCCAATCTGACCCAGACCTTTCATTGAAAAGGGCTAACCATGACTGCATGGAAAGCCCTTTGAGCTGTTATCAAATCAAAACCATCTATTTGACCGTCAACATAATCCCATTTTCAGATGGGTCATGCAGCAACAGACCGTGGTCGGTCTGATTAACTGCAATGCTGGCGGCGGCCAGGCGCGCGCTGATTTCGTCCAGGGACTGTTGGTCAGGTAAAGTAACACTGAAATAACGCAGGCCGACCGCATCGGCAGGCGGCGGCGGAGCACCGGCACCCTGCCAGGCATTTAACCCGATGTGGTGATGGTAGCCGCCAGCGCTGACAAAAGCCGCCTGGAAGGTACTGGAAAACCCGATCAGATCGAAGCCCAGCAAGCCATGATAAAAATCTACAGCTTCCTGCACATTTCGGACGTGGAGATGCATGTGCCCGAGGCGTGTTCCTTCAGGGATGGGAACATCCAATTTGTCATCCGCCAGCAAGTGGCTGAACAATGCGTGGACGTCCAGGGCTTCGCGCCCATCGCTCAGGCTGCCATCCGCCCGGCGGGTGACAAAATCCCCATTTTCGATCACAAACGTGCCATCTTCAGGGGATTCTGCGTACAACTCGATCCCATTTCCTTCCGGATCGCTCAGATATGTGGTCTTGGTATTGATATGGTCGGTAGGGTAGTTGCGAACCTTGATGGCAAACAAACGCGCCACGGCCCGCGCCAATTCACGCCGGCTTGGAAAAACAATCGCGAAATGGTACAACCCGGTGACACGCTGATATTTCTTACTATCAGGTTCTTCCACCAATTGCAGCAAGTCAGCAGCGCCCGCGCCCAAGCCGGCCCGCTTTCCTTCACGCCAGTGCAGCCGAAAGCCGAGCGCCTGTTCGTAGAATGCGATCTGGTTATCCAGGTTTGCCACGGTCAGTGAAACATGCCCAAGCAAGGTTGCAGGGTGGATGGAGTATTCAGTTTGGGTAGAAGTTTGTGGTTGTGTTTTCATGATTCGATTTCCTTCATTTCGGAGCACCCGTGGCAGGTTAAAAGCCTGCCACGGGTGCATAAAATATTTAGGCAATGATCTTTATTGCGCTGCCCCAATTGGTAGCCAGGCTGCCCTGCAGAATGATCTGGAGCAGCTGCATACCTTCGATCTGGCGCGAGCGGTGCAGAGGACCGGTATCAATGGCACGCATGCCGCCATCCGTCACCAATTGAGCCACCAGGGCCTTTGCATCGGCATCGTCACCGGCAATGAACACATCCAACTGTTGTCCGGCTACCTGCCCGGCTAACAATGTTCCGGCAAAGGTGGTATTGAAAGCCTTGACAACCCTGGCACCGGCTGTGGCAGCTTTGGCAACATCCTCGGCTGATGAGCTATCGGGGGCAGTCGTCAGCCCATCATAGCTGGAATTCAGCGGGTTAGCGATATCCACAACTACCTTGCCTGCCAGTTTTTTACCAAGCTGCTTGACCAGATCGATATTGACACCATGCCAGACCGCCAGCACAACCACATCACCAAGAACCACATCGCCCAGGCTGGCAGCGCTGACGCTTGCACCCTGCTTGGCAGCCGCCCGGACAACTTCGGCAGCTTTTTGGGCAATTTCGAGATTAGCATCCACGAAGGTAACCGAGTGACCACCAGCGGCGAAACGAGTTCCGATACCGCGGCCCATGTTGCCTGCGCCAATAATTGTAGTATTCATTGTAGTACTCCTATTTATTTTGTGTGATATGAGGGCTCAGCTTGACGCGCCTCTTGGAAGATGATATATTATCGACATACGTTGTTTATTCAACGACTGTCTATAATATACTTTCACAGGACCATAAAGTCAAACGTCAATAAGAAGAATTTGTCGAGTAATCGACACTGGAGAAGTAATGTCGTCTAACCCGCTTGTTGAAGAAAGAGTTGATCCGCGCATCCGGCGCACGCGCGGCATGCTGGGCCAGGCCTTATCGGATGTCCTGGCAGAAAAAAATTTCCAGGGCATATCTGTGCAGGATATCACTGAGAAAGCGGGCGTTAACCGGACTACGTTTTACCTGCACTTTCCCGATAAATACGCCCTGCTGGATTACAACATCAGCCAGCTCTTCCGCCAGGAACTGGAAAAACGCATGTTGAGCATCTGCCATTACAGCCCGGAAAACCTGAACTCACTGATCATTACGGTGGCTGATTTCATCCTGTTTTCCACTTCACACTGCGAATCACGCCCAGCCGACCAACAATTTGAGGCGCTGGTAGAGATGGCGGTTAAAAAACAGGTTCAGGATGTGCTCCAAGCCTGGGGCGAAAAAACCGAATTCGGCTCTGACCCCCAGACAATTGGGATTGCGGCCAGTTGGGCCATCTATGGTCTGGCCCAGGAGTGGAACCATGATAAGAAGCGCCCGGCCGTGGAAAGCTTTGCGAGCAAGATCACGCCACTGATCAACGCCATTTTGAGTATCGCCCAGCCAGCCTGAGCATTTGCCAGCATGCACCTGGGAGTCTTTGCCCGGCGGCAGCAGGGCTGCCAGACAGTGACCACATATTGCAAAGAGCCTTCCAGATCGGTTTGGAAGGCTCTTTGTAATTTACTGGCTTGATAAAAAATGCGGACAAACGGGCGCGATATTCGTTAACGTCATGCATGTTTACCAAAATCCCCCATGGCAAAACCAGGCTGAATAAGGCTTGAGCCAACGAGCTGTGAGTAATTATCCGTTTCACATATCCTTCCATTGGTATTATACTTATGGTATAATACCAATGGAAGGAGCATTATGGATCAAAACAATCTTGAAAACCTGTTGGTCCAATGGGAAGAAAATTATAAAAAGGGACTGCTCAGTTTCTGGCTGCTGTTGTTGCTCGCTCAACGCAAGGCTTATCCATACGAGATCAAAGCCGCCATCACCGAAATGAGCCGGAACACGATCAACGCCGACGAGAACAGTATCTACCGCTCCCTCAACCGGCTGGCGGATTCCGGGATTGTCGACAGCGAAGTGCTGCCCTCCGAGACCGGTCCGAACAGGAGATATTTTTTCCTTACCGACCTGGGCCATGATTTGCTCACCCGTTTCATCACCCGCAACATCCTGGTCTTCGAACAGCCGGATGTGGCCGATCTCATCCAAAAAACGCTTTCATCCGATGGAAACAAGAAAGGATAACCAATGAACGCCAACCCGATTTCACCAAAAGAAAAGAAACTTCGCAACTTGCGCAATATACTGTGGATCGTTTTCACGGCCGTCGCGGTTACCATCTTGCTGGTAGGCGCTCTGTCCGTGCCGGCGGCATTGTTGATCAATAAAACCACCAATTTCTCGAGTATCTTCGCTAACGAAACCGGTATGATTTTATTATCTCTGCTTGCGGTCGGCTTCGTAAAAATTGCTGTGATGGGGATTATCTGCGTGGTGATCTATTCCATTTCCAAATATCGGCTCGAAAAAGATGATGATTTGTTTCTGTAGCGCAGCCAAGGCAGGCGCTTTCGCTCCGGCTGCCTTTCTACAAGGTTGCTGCTGATAGTTTGCCCACATCCATGTTTGCAAATCTGCCCATATATTCATTTGTTGATGACAAGGAGGTTTTTCTATGAGTGGTACGCATGAATTTGTCGAAGATAGTAGAAACCAGGATATTCTTATCTATGTTAATGGGGAGTTATTTCCTCGTTACGAGGCCAAAGTTTCAGTTTTTGATAGTGCTTTTTTGGTAGGAGATGGTTTTTGGGAAAGTTTTCGGCTGCACAATGGAAAATTGGCTTTCGTAAAGCAGCACCTTTCACGTTTGAAGGCCAACGCCAAGGCTCTGGATTACTCGTTGGGAATGCCGGCTGAAGCGCTGATTGACGAAGTCTACAAGACCGTCAGGGCAAACAACATGAATTCCAGTAATGTTCACATTCGCATGATGATTACGCGAGGCAACAAAAGATCGCCTTCACAGGACCCACGTACCAATGTGGGCGGGCCGACGCTTGTGATCATTGCAGAATACAAGGCGCCCAGCCGAGATGTGGAAGATGGGATTTCTTTGTTCACAGTGCATGTTCGCCGTGACCGCCCGGATGTGCTTGACCCGAAGCTTCACTCACATTCCAAATTAAACTGTGTCATCAGCTGTATTCAGGCTACCAAAGCCGGTGCGAATGAAGCACTGATGCTGGATCCGCAGGGTTTTGTCAGCACCTGTAACTCCACAAATTTTTTCATTGTGCGTGAAGACCAGGTCTGGACATCCAGCGGGCAATACTGCCTGAACGGCATTACGCGCGGCAATATCATCGAACTCTGCAAACGAAACAATATCCCTGTCTTTGAAAAGGATTTTTCTCTTTTTGATGTCTACAGCGCTGATGAGGCTTTCGTGACCGGTACATTTGGTGGGATTGCCTGTGTTTCAGAAATTGATGGGCGCATCATCGGTGATGGGCATCTCGGTACAATGACCAGGCGTTTACAGGCACTCTACAATGCGTTATTGGACGAAGAATGCCCTCTTGACAACTGATATAGAAGTTGTAAAGAGGGCATTGCCAAAATTTTATTCAGCCGGGTGGCATTTTCTCAAACAATTCCACATATGGCCATGCTTGTGCGCTATATGTAAGGATGTATAGAACGCGGCACAAAAACTGTCCATAAATCATGCCGGGAGTTTTTCAGCAGGGATGATTCGGGGAGTTTCGATTTTGTGGTTTTCATCAAATCTTTCGGATTGCATCTGCCAATTCAACGGGATTTTCCTCGGGGATGAAATGTCCCGAATTTGGAAAGCGAATTACTCTGGCTTTCGGGAAAGCCTGAATCCAGGTTTTCAGTTCCTTCTCGCGAAAGGCAATATCTTTCGCGCCCCAGGCAATGAGGGCGATCTTATCCGTCAGAACTTGTCGCTGATTCCATAGCGATTCCAGCCAATCAGATGCGCCGATGATTTGTTTTGGGAAAACCCAATTGCCTTTGCGTTCTTCGGGATTTGTAAACTGCCGGAGATAATGTTCATGAATGTGCGGCGTGAGTTTGGATTTATCGCCAAACGCCATATAAACAACGTTTTGGGCAAAAAAGTTTTTATTGCGGATCAGCCAACGCCCCAGCGCGCCACCCATAAATCCACTGAAGCCCTGATAGTACCAATCGGTTTTCACAGACCATAACCATGTGTTTGTGATGACAATGGACTTTATTTTTTCATGATGCGCAATCGCGTAGGATAAACCAATCGGACCGCCCCAATCACCGACGACCATTGTGATTCGTTCCAAGTTCAGCGATTCCAGCAGGGCTTCCAGATTCTTCGC
>CAINXK010000389.1 GCA_903854805.1 uncultured Anaerolineae bacterium | reverse complement strand
TGATCTTCCTTGGATTAATAATGTGCCAGAGCATTGGAATGTCGAAAGAGCCAAACGCCTTTTCCTAAAAATGAGCCGCCCAACTCAGGAAACCGACGATATTGTTACTTGTTTTCGTGATGGAACCGTAACTCTTCGGAAAAATAGACGTGTCCGTGGATTTACAGAAGCACTCAAGGAAATTGGTTACCAGGGCATCCGTCGAGGCGACTTGGTTATTCATGTGATGGATGCTTTTGCTGGTGCAGTTGGAGTTTCTGACTCGGATGGTAAGGGCACACCTGTTTATTCGGTATGCGAACCTGTCGCCGGGGTAAATGCTTTTTATTATGCTTACATGATCCGCGAAATGGCCAGAAACCAATGGTTGCTGGCACTAGCAAAAGGAATTCGAGAGAGATCGTCTGACTTTCGATTTCAAGAGTTTGCTTCTTTATCTGTGCCCCTGCCTCCCCTCGACGAACAAACCGCCATCGTCCGCTTCCTCGACCACGCAGATCGCCGCATCAAACGCTACATCCGCGCCAAACAAAAACTGATCAAACTGCTCAACGAACAGAAGCAAGCCATCATCCAGCAAGCCGTCACCCGCGGGCTTGATCCCAATGTTAAGCTCAAACCCTCCGGCGTTGAGTGGCTGGGGGATGTGCCAGAGCATTGGGAAGTATTACGATCAAAGTTAGTATTCCGAGAAGTTGATAAGCGATCATCGACAGGCAACGAAATCCATTTTTCGATGAGCCAAAAATTGGGACTTGTTCCCAGCTCGATGATTGAAGACCATAGGTTATTATCAGCGTCAAATATCGGTGCAAAAATTTGCGAAGCAGACGATTTAGTTTTAAATCGTCTAAAAGCTCACCTGGGTGTTTTTGCTCTTGCTCCTTATCAAGGGTTGGTTAGCCCAGACTACACCATCTTTCGACCTATAAGAAATATTTGTTCTCAGTATTTTGAAAAAACTTTAAAGACACTATCCTGTCGTGTTGAACTACGTAAACGGGCCAAGGGAATTGTTCAAGGATTCTGGCGACTGTATACCGATGACTTTTATGATATTCGTTTACCATTTCCCCCAATTGAAGAACAGCAAGCAATTATTAAGCACCTTGATTCGAATTTATTGCAAATCAATCAAACAATTGAGCGCACAAATTTGGAAATCTCCCTCATCCAGGAATACCGCACCCGTCTGATCGCCGATGTCGTCACCGGCAAACTGGACGTGCGCGCGGCGGCAGCCAGCCTGCCCGCACCTGTTTTTGAAGAAAAACCCCTTACACAACCGGACATAGAAGAAGATTTGAATGACGATGAAGACTTGAGCGCAGATTCATTGGAGACGCCCGATGAATGAAAAATATCCACCAGTTCTGCTTTGCTGCACGCCATAACGCCACACAACCTTCTGTAGTTTAACCCCCGAAACCAACCATCGCAAACGAGTGCGCGCCGTGGGCGGCGCATTCGGGGTTTGTTGATAAATTTATAGATTTATTTGTTGATATTTGCAGCGTTAGTGTGTATAATCATATTTGAAGTTAATTCTGCGCATTGTTTGGTTTTGAAAGAGCTGCCAGGGTTTACAAATAGTTCCTCGATCGTAAGAAAGCGAGCTGAGTATCTTATGAAATACAATACATCCATCAAAGACATCATGAATTTCATTGTGCCCATTACCCGCTTTAATCGCGGGGAAGCCAGCAAAATATTTGATGAGGTTGAAGAGAACGGATTCAAAATCGTAATAAAAAACAATATTCCCGCCTGTGTGCTTGTCAAACCCGCGCGATATGAAGAAATGATTGAAATGTTGGATGATTATTCTCTATTCTTTGAAGCTGAAAAACGGTTGGAAACCGCTGCAACAGAAGGGTACATTTCCAATGAACAGGTTTTGAACGAACTTGGAATTCGCGACTCCGACCTGGATGAAGTTGAAGTGGATATTGAATAATGGTGTGGAAAATTGAATACACCAGAGCAGCTGCAAAAGACTTGAAAGAGCTGGACCATTCGCAGCAGCTTCAGATATTAAAGGCCATAAAAAAGGTGTCCACAAATCCATTGCCCAATACCGAAGGCGGCTATGGGAAACCGCTGGGGAACCACTTATCTGGTAATTTGGCAGGTTATCTAAAAATAAAACTTCTAAATTTTGGTCTCAGGGTTATCTATTGCCTGGTAAGGGAAAACAACAGCATGAAAATTATTATCATTTCTGTACGGGATGATGAAACAGTCTACAAATTGGCCCAGCAAAGGATCAAATAGAGAAAATTGCTTCAGGCGGGATAACGATCTATGTTGTGTGGCTCGCCAGGCATCATGGTCGCATGTTTGCCCTGTAAGTGGAAACCCAATTATGAAAACCGACACCAGCGAAAAAGGCCTCGAACGCCTGATCTGCCTTGCCCTCACCGGCACTCCCTGCGATCCCGGCTCAGCGAAAGCTTCCAGCGAACCCGTCGCGCCTTATGCCGGCAGCGGCTGGCTGCCCGGCGACCCCGCCGATTATGACCGCGATTACGCCGTTGACCTGGCCCACTTGACGGCCTTCATTCAGTCCACCCAGCCCAAACTCGTCGAAGCCCTCGACCTGCCCCACGACAGCCCCACTCGCCGCAAGTTCCTCTCGCGTCTGCAGGGTGAGATCAGCAAAAACGGCATAGTGCATGTGCTTCGTAATGGGGTTCAACACGGCCCCCCGCCTGGGGTCACGCTTTTCTACGCCACTCCCTCGCCCGATAACCCGCTTGCCATCGAACGCTTTGCCCAAAACCGCTTTTCTGTCTCCCGCCAACTGCGCTACAGCCGCGATGAAACCCGCCTGGCCCTCGACCTATGCCTGTTCATCAACGGGCTGCCCATCGCCACCTTCGAGCTAAAAAACAACCTGACCAAGCAAACCGTGGCCGATGCCGTCCAGCAGTACAAAGTCGACCGCGACTCGCGCGAAAAACTGTTTGAGTTTGGGCGCTGCCTGGT
>CAINXK010000388.1 GCA_903854805.1 uncultured Anaerolineae bacterium | reverse complement strand
GAAAATAGGGATTGGCTGATAAGGTCTTTAATTTCTCGGATTGCGAAATTGGTCGGGTTTTCATCCTAATCTATTCTACCGCACAGCAGGATGAAATACAATTTCGATAAATGACAATTCTGCAAATAAATTCTCAAGTCAGGCAGACAGGCCAGGCATGATACGCGTTGTGTCAGCTCAAACGAGCACTTGTTTAATTGGCGCAAAAAACCCGACCCAACCTGTGGCCAACCGTGTCTACAAATCAAAATAAACGCAACGATATGAATGGATTGGGATTGAGCGCTTGAAAACCGTGCTTGACAGTCACCCATCCCGATGATATAAATGCGACGAACATGAAATCTTTCTCTGGCAGCATGCTGACTACCCTGACTACCACAACCACGCGGAAAACCCGTGGGGTCTTGGTGTTGGGATAAAGTCAGCCACAGGCTGCTAACCCGCACATCAGCGCTCCACGGAAACGTGGGGCGCTTTTTTATGCTACCATTCAATGGCACCAATTTTCTCAAGGAGAATCTTTATGGCGGATAAATCATCCCAAACGCTCGTGATGAAGTTCGGCGGAACTTCGGTTGGATCGGCCCAGGCGATGAGCCAGGCTGCTCAAATCGTGAAAGATGCGCGTGCCGAATGGGGACGCGTGGTGGTGGTGACTTCAGCCATTTCGGGAGCCACCAATGCCCTTCTTGATAGCGCCACCCACGCCGCGCGGGGCGACCTGCAGCCGCTGATTGACACAGAGCTGGCCCTCCTGGCCCGGCATGAAGAGATCAGCGCAGCCCAGGTCAGTGACCCGGTTTTACGAGCGCAGGTTAACCAGGAGATGGCCGAGCTGATCACCACCTTCGGGGCATTATGCCGCGCGATTGCTGTGCTGGGCGAAGCCAGCCCACGTGCATTAGACGCAGTAGCTTCGCTGGGCGAACGACTGAGTGTCCGACTGCTGGCGGCAGTCTGCCAATCACACGGTGTGCAGGCCAAGTTTGTTGAATCGACAGAGCTGATTGTTACCAATAACAGCTTTCAAAACGCCCACCCCGATTTTGGCGCCAGCACCTATGCCACCCGCACGGTTCTCAAACCTCTGCTGGATGATGGCATCGTCCCCGTCGTGACAGGGTTTATTGGCGCCACTCCCGAAGGCGTGGTGACGACACTTGGACGCGGCGGGAGTGATTATTCCGCGGCTATCCTGGGGGCAGTCTTACCGGCAAATGATGTTTGGATCTGGACGGATGTGGATGGCGTCATGACCGCAGATCCGCGCATGGTTCCAGACGCGCGCACCCTGCCAGAAATCACCTATGCCGAAATCGCCGAGCTGGCTTATTACGGCGCCAAGGTGCTGCACCCCAAAACCGTGCGACCGGTGGTCGAAGCCGGCATCGGTTTGCGCATTTGCAATACTTTCAACCCATCCCACCCCGGCACACGACTGGTAACAAATGGTAAAAACAACCCGTCATCCGCAGCCGATAAGGTCATAAAGGCGGTCACAACCATTCGCAAACAGCGCCTGGTCACCGTCGAAGGGCGCGGCATGCTGGGTGTCCCCGGCGTGGCAGCGCGCACCTTCGCGGCCGTAGCATCCACTGGCACGAGCGTCCCGCTGATCACGCAGGCCTCATCGGAACAATCAATTTGCTTTGCAATCCCGAGCGAAGCGGCCGAAGTGGTTCTGGCTGCTCTGGACAAGGTCTTCGCTATTGAGCTGGCCGACCATGATATTGACCGGGTCTGGGCCACCCAGGATGTCTCGATCATTACGGTGGTCGGTGCCGGTACACGCAACACTCCGCGGGTACCGGGCCAGATCTTCAGCAAACTGGGCGATATCGATGTCAATGTGCTGGCGATTGCACACGGTTCATCGGATGTATCGATCAGCATGGTTGTAGAAAGCAGGCATGACGAACGCTCAGTGCGAGCCTTGCACGAATTGATCTTCAAATAATCCATTATTCTTTCGAATGACAGTTATGAGAACGACTACGCGCAAAAAGGAGATCAAAATATGAACCAAACCATACCCGTTGCTGTGCTCGGCGCCACCGGCTCTGTTGGACAACGTTTTGTTTCACTGCTCGACGGTCACCCCTGGTTCAAGGTTGTGGCCCTGGCTGCTTCGGACCGCTCCGAAGGTAAAACCTACGCCAACGCCTGCCGCTGGGTGCTCTCTGACCCGATGCCAGAATGGGCGCGCGAGATGACCCTCGTGCCAGCCACGCCCCTGGCCGTATCTGGCGCAAAGATCGTCTTTTCAGCCCTGCCGGCCGATCTCGCCAAGGAATTGGAGCCTGATTTTGCCAGAGCAGGGTTTGCAGTCTGCTCGAATGCCTCTTCCTACCGGCGTGAGCCGGATGTGCCGCTGCTGCTGCCGGAAGTTAACGCCAGTCATATCCAGCTCATCCGCCAACAGCGTAAGAACCGCGGCTGGAGCGGCTGCATCCTGACCAATCCGAACTGCACAAGCACCGGGTTGACTGTAGCGCTGAAAGCGTTGGATGACAGCTTCGGGGTTAAACGCGCCTTTGTGGTTTCGCTGCAAGCGCTCTCTGGCGCTGGCTATCCGGGCGTGCCTTCACTCGATATCATCGATAACGTCATCCCTAATATTGGTGGAGAGGAAGACAAAGTTGAATGGGAACCACGCAAAATGCTGGGGAAACTGGGCGACCACGGGATTGATTTTGCGGAAATGCGTTTTTCTGCACACACTAACCGGGTGGCAGTTGTGGATGGGCACATCGTGTGCGCCAGCGTAGAATTTGGCGCAGCCACCACCCCCGAGGCTGCCATCCGAGCACTGACGGAATATCAGGCACCCAGCATTGCCCGAGATTTGCCATCAGCGCCACGCCCGGCTATCATTGTACGCACTGAAAGCGACCGCCCACAGCCGCGCCTGGACCGTATGGCAGGCAAAGGCATGACCACGGTCATCGGACGGGTGCGACCAGACCCCCTGTTTCACCTAAAATTTGTGGTACTCTCCCATAACACTATTCGCGGTGCAGCCGGAGGCTCCATTTACAACGCTGAGCTGCTGGTGCAAGAAGGCTTATTGTAAAAGTAAAAACTTTCCCCACAGCGGACACAAGGTACACGAAATAAGAGCCTTGATGGGTTTCCAAATGTACCAAGCTGTAAAGCATGCCCAAACTGTTACAATATAAGTATGATAAACAGCCTGGCTTCCATGTTTACAATCAATATTTATGGTCTTCTGGCGGCCCTGTCGGCCTTGCTGGCGTTGAGCATGGTGATTGTCGCCTCTGGGCGCACAAAGACGCTGGGGGGCAGGTCGCTGGCGCTGATCAACGTTTCGGTGGCAACCTGGTCTTTATTTGCCGCATTAAATTATCTTTCTGTGGACCTGGCGTTAAAAATTTGGTGGCTTAAGTTCTCCTACCTGGGCGTTCTCAGCCTGCCGGTCTTCCTGCTGTTGATCGCGCTGGAATATAACGGTTCAATTGGCTGGTGGCTGAACTGGAAAAGAATCGGGATGCTTTTCATCATCCCGCTGATTTCATTTCTGATGGGTTTGACCAATGAGTGGCACCACCTGGTTTATGCGGAGATAACCACTTCGCCGTTTGGCCCGTTTATGCACGTCAGCTTTGGCTGGTATTTTTGGGTGGGGGTGGCCGGTTATTCATACCTGTTGGTTTTATCCTGCGTGGTGATCCTCGCACAGGTGGCCTGGCAGAATGTCAGCATTTACCGCCGCCAGATCATATTATTGCTTTTCTCCATTTTCGTTCCCGTGACCGGGAACGTGCTCTTCCTGCTAGGGCTGCTGCCGATTTATATGGACCCTACTTCCATATTATTCAGCATCACCTGCGCGCTCTTTGCTCTGGGGATTTTTCGTTTTCGTCTGTTGGATCTGGTGCCAGTGGCCTTGCACCAGGTGGTGGAAAGCCTGGGGGATGTCATTTTGGTGGTGGATGCGCTCGACCGACTGGTGTATCTCAATCCGGCCGCCGTGATCATCCTGGGACAGGAGCGCGCAAAGCTGATCGGGCAGCCGGTCACCCAGGCTTTGCCCGCGCTCGTGGATCGCCAGGCCCGCAGCGCCGGGCCCCGTTCCAGCCTCAGCCTGGTCAACTCTGGTTCGCTGCGCCATTACAATCTGGAAATTTCGCCCCTGCATGAACCTGGCCAGATCCCCGGCGGGCAGGTGATTGTATTGCATGACATCACACTCTTAAAGCAGGCCCAGGAGGCCTTTCAACGCGCTGCCATCTCGGAAGAACGCGAGCGTATGGCGCAGGAATTGCATGATCATCTTGGGCAGGTGCTGGGCTATCTCCAGCTCAATACCCAGTCCATCCGGGATCAGATCGAGCAGGGTAGTTACACCGCCGCCCTGGGGCAGCTCCAGTCGCTCAGCCTGATCGCCCAAAGCGCCAGCCAGGATGTGCGCCAATATATCCTGGATGCCAACACGCAAGCCGCGGATGTGCGCAGCTTTAGCCGGGTGCTGAAGGACTACCTGGAGCGTTTTGAAGCCATCACGGGACTGCGGGTGCGGTTGAGCCTGCCGGATGAATCGATTGACGCGTTATTGTCGCAGGATAGTTATTTTAGTTTGCTGCGCATCATCCAGGAAGCGTTGACGAATGCCCGCAAACATGCCCGGGCCAGCCTGGTACAGATCATTTTCTCGATGGATGAGCATGCGCTGGCGGTGGTCATTTCGGACGATGGGGTTGGCTTTGAAAACCGGCCAGAGCAGGGCGGTTTTGGTCTGGAGATCATCCGCAAGCGGGCGCAGCAGGTAGGGGCCGAGGTGGTCGTCCGCTCGGCGATGCAGCAGGGCACGCAGGTTTTGTTGAAATTTCCCCGCCTGCAGCAACAGTCGTCAAATCATGAACTGCTGGGGTTGAGAGTGCTGGTGGTGGATGACCATCCCCTGTTTGCGGAGGGGATTACGAAATCGCTGGCCAGCCGCGGGCTGGATGTGGCCGGTATCGCCCGGAATGGCGACGAAGCGCTGCGCCTGGCCGCCGAGTTAAAACCAGAGCTGGTGCTGCTGGATGTGCCCTTGCCGAATCTGAGCGGGCCGCAGCTGATTCAAGCCATCAAGGAGAATTGCCCGGCTGCGCAAGTTGTGATTTTCAGTTTGACTGCCGATGACGAGGCGCTGGTTGAATCCATGCGCGCTGGCGCCAACGGTTTCCTGCTCAAGAATCAACCGACCGAAGAATTTTTTCAGGCCCTGGCCGCCATTCGGCGCGGTGAAACGCAACTGGCACCCGGCCTGGCCAACCAACTGGCGCGGCGCTTGCACTCCATCGAAGCGGGGCAGCCGCGCCGGGAGCAGGCCATCCAGGCGCTGCAGGCTGCCGGTCTCTCGCCACAGCAGATTGACATCCTGGCGCTGTTGGCGCAGGGCAAAATCTACAAGGAAATTGCCACCGAGCTCAACTTGAGCGAGTCAACCATCAAGTATCACAGTGACCGCATCCAGAGCCTGCTAAATTTGTCCAACCGTAGCGAACTGGTGACCTACGCGATCAAAATCGGGTTGGCGCCCAGCCGCAGGTCTGCCCCCGAACCCCACGAATAAACCACCGCTAACCAGCCAGCAGCCTTCCAGTGCAAGCATAGAAAAAGTCAGGATGCCCTGACTTTTTCTATGCTTTTTTGTCGGCAAAAGCATAAAGACAAACAGCCGTGATTGTGTAATACTGCAAGCTGGCTGAATCATGCAGTGTTGCCCAAATTGGAGAGTCTACATCATTATGAAAATAAGACGGGTTGTCATATTCGGTAAATCTCTGGTGCTTGAAGCGGTTTATTATATTTTGGCAGGGTACTCGTCCAAGATCGAAATCGTGGGCAGATTTTCTACGGATATCGCCAGCCTGCCTGCCGATATCCAAAGCACAAGGCAGCTCGAGCCGGATGTGATTGTTTGCGATGAGTACGAAGCAAACCTGCGAATTATCCAGGAAGCATTCGGGTGCAGCCCGTCGATCCGCTTGGTGCAGGTGAACATAATCAAAAACAAGGCAAATGTCGCAAATGAAAAAAATCTCCCCTTAAATTCTTCCCTGGATTTGTTCCAGTTGATCGTAAATTAAACGTCGATCAGTGACCGGTATTCGTCGGAAATATTTCGCATCGAAAAAAAGCTAAACAAGACACAGGCAATAAATATTGTGCAAGTTGACTGTCTCCTGAACGGGTGAGGCCCACGATCAAAACCGGGTTGGCTCCAAGCGCAGATCCACATCCGAGAGCCCCAAACAGGCCAGCAGCCTTCCAAGGGAAGCGCAAAAAAGTCAGGATGCCCTGACTTTTTTTATACTTTTTGGTCGGGAAAAGTATAAGGACAGGAATGGGGTTTCATGCCATACTGTGCCGTCGGTACCCATCTTATTTCTGTGCGCAGACCTGCGGGTCTGGAAAAGGAGCGCTTATGTCCGCAAAAAATTGGTTCAACGCTGTGCCTCTGTCCGTCCGGCGGGTCTTCACCGCGCTGCTCGTCCTGATGCTGCTGGCAGTCCCGGCGCAGTCCGCGCAGGCGGGCGCACCATCCCCAGCCGCGCTGGTGAAGGATATCCTCAGTGGGTCAAATAGTTCAGACCCGCAATACTTCGCCGTGTTCAATAACAAGCTCTATTTCCGGGGCACTGACTCGAGTAGTCATGAAGGACTGTGGAGGTACGATTTCACCACCGGCACTGCTGAGGCGGTGCCGAATTCCGTCGACGCGAACACCCCTAAATACCTGACGGTCTACAACGGCAAGCTCTATTTCGCAGCCACTGACAACGCAATAGACGGGGGGAACGAGTTGTGGAGTTATGATGGCACCAATCCTCCCTCGATGGTGGCTAATCTCAATACAACAGATTGGACTGACTCAAACCCAAGCTACCTGACGGTCTACAACGGCGCGCTCTATTTCTCAGCCAATGCCGGGCCAAATCCCATTGCCCCGAACAAGGGGGGTGAGCTGTGGAAGTACGACGGCTCCACCTTTTCACTGGCGGCGGATATCAATCCTGGGCCAGGCTCTTCATACATTGGCTACCTGACGGTCTTCAACGGCGCGCTCTATTTCTCAGCCGATGGCGGGAACAATCCCATTGCCCCGAACCATGGACAAGAGCTGTGGATGTACGATGGCAGCAGCGCTTCGTTGGCGAAGGATATTCGAGATGTATCTGTCGGTTCAGTCCCTTCTGACAGTTCATACATTTCTGAACTTACGGCGTACGACGGCAAGCTCTATTTCACGTTCAATGGCTGGGATGATCATGGGCAGGAACTGTGGAAGTTCGATGGCACAAACGCGCCGACCCTGGCAGCGGATATCAAACCAGATGACGGCGATTCAGAACCTTCATCCCTGGCTGTCTACAATGGCGCGCTCTATTTCGAAGCCGATGACGGAACCCATGGGCCAGAGCTGTGGAAGTACAACGGCAGCAGCGCCACGCTGGCGGCGGATATCAATACAAATGGCGATTTCGGTTCATACCCCGATTACCTGATGGCCTATAACGGCGCGCTCTATTTCCAAGCTGATGACGGGACCAGCACCACTGGGGTGGAATTGTGGAAGTTCGATGGTATCTCACCAGCCGCCACAGCGAACAGCCTGCAGACCAGTTATCCGGGAGTAGGCCCGATTTCCTTCACCATCACCTTCGACGAAGAAGTCTACGATCCCACGGGTAATACTGACCAAGACGATGTGACCAACCCGGCGAACTTCCTGCTGGTTGAGAAGGGCGCCAACAAAACTGTTGATACCGTCTCATGCGCGGGTGGGGTAAAGCCTGACGATACCCAGGTGACGGTCGCCAGTGTGACCTATGCCAACCCCACCGCCACCGTGACCTTCTCGGCCCCGCTGCCGAATGGCGACTACCGGTTGTTCGTCTGCGCCAGCACCTCCATCGTTGACCTCTTCGGAAATCCGATCAATAACGGGGTGGATCTGACCTACAATCTCACTGTCGGAAGCGCCAGTGCCCGTGCCAGCACAGAGAAAAAACTGCCCAAGACTGGTTTTGCGCCCAACCGGGTCACTTCCCTGCCCGCGCAACCCGCCAGCCTGGCCTATACCAAAATGAGCGGTTTATGGCTGGAGATTCCATCACAAAAAGTGCAGGTCAAGGTCGTGGGTGTGCCCGAGGTCAAAAATAACTGGGATGTCAGCTGGCTGGGGAGTGACGCTGGGTGGTTGAACGGTACGGCTTACCCAACCTGGAGTGGCAACTCGGTTATTACGGCGCATGTCACGGATGCCAAGGGTCAGCCGGGGCCGTTTGCCAATCTCAAAAATCTGTATTATGGCAATAAGATTGTGGTGCATCAGTTTGGTGAGAAATACACCTTTGAGGTGCGGCAGTCGCGCATGGTCTTCCCTGACACAACCGCCTATGCCTTTGAGCATTTGTCTGGAAAATCCTACCTGACACTGATCACCTGCCAGGGCTACAACTTCCTGACGAAAGATTATATGTTCCGGCGGGTGGTACGGGCGGTGCTGATCAGCGTGGCAGCGGAATAGTTGTGTGTTGCCATAATTACTCACAATCCGAGTAGAGAACAAATGGTTCGCGCAAACTGCAGCAATTCCGAATCTAAAATTTGACAATGTAAAAGTAGCTACACAGTTTTCAAAGCATAGATGCTTGCGGGAATCCCTGGTAAAACAAGCGGGGCAGGTTTGAGACCTGCCTCGCTTGTTTTACAAACGATCGCCTTCGCCCAACATGACCCGATCTGCGCCCCGGGCAATCTCCCAGGGGTAGATAATGCGCGCATCAGTCACATCTGCGAAGTAATCCGGTTTGGACGAACCAAAAAGCGTGCGGTACGGGTTGAAGTGCAGCACGCAGGTTTCAGGGAAGCCCCCGGCTGCGGAGATTTTATTTTTTACAGCGGTAATCGTACGCCCTGAACCCCAAACATCGTCAACGATCAAGGTCGAACGCCCGCGAAGTTTATCCTCGGATGGGAACTGAATGAATTCAGGCCAGGCCATTAAAAGCCTTTTGCGTTCCATTTCAGCCGGAAAATCGACAGCCGCGGTCAGAATATGAGTGATATTCATGGCTTCGGCCATCATGCCGCCCGGGATCAACCCGCCGCGAGTGATGATGACCATGGCATTGAATTCGCGGTTCAACTGTGGGACAAGCTTATCAATTAAGCGATCCACATCTTCCCAAGTCAGGAAAATACGGCGAGGCGAAAGGTTGGTTTTAGGTTCCATGCTATCGTCCCAGGACTGCTGCGAGCGGAGCGGGGATGCTGGCCTGCACGCCCTGCCCGGCTTTTTCGGTATTCCGCGCCCACAGATACAAACAGGTATGGTAAGCCGTTGATGTGTAAGAACTGATGACATTGGCGGCCATAAAGAAGACCGAAGCTAAAAGCACGCCCAGGATAACTGCCAGGACAACCAGGGGTGTCGAAGCGCCCGCAATTGAGATGAGCGGAAAAGCAACCCCAAAGCCGACCAACAAACCCACAACCCCGAAAACAAATCCGATCAGCCCGGTCACCCAGCGCACCCCAACTGCACCGATGCCGACCAGTAGCAGGTTGCTCTTGACAATGAAAGTAGCGCGCTTCAAACCATCTTTAAGGTTTTCGTCCTCGATGACCATGATCGGCAGAACCAGGAAGGTCGCCTCGGTCCAGACGGTATCGATCAGGTTGGCTACTGCTTCGCGCAAAAAGTTTCGGTTCTTGCCATTGCCCCTGACTGCGTTCTTGATAATATTGACCAGGGTGGAAGCCGCCGCCAGTGACAGGATATCGAGCCAATCCCGTTTGACAATTTCCCAGGCCTGGTCCATACGCCCATCACCATCAGTTAGATAATCATAGATCAGCTTAACCGTCATAGCAGAGAAAATATAAGTGACGGCGTATTGTGCAAAGACCAGCAGCGCACCGAAAAAGCCCAGAACCAGGCGCGCAAAATTTGAATCTGTGCCCAGGATCAACACCGAAAGGACTAGCGGGATGATGCCAATCATCGAAACGATAAATCCAACCAGCATGGCATAGATCGATGGCTTGAGCAGATCTTTATCGTTTGTGGCCATTTTCCAGGCCTGGGTCAAAAATTTCCACCCGCGAGAAAAAGATTCCATTTTAATACTCCTTGTACTGTATTCAAATTAGTCGACTTTAAATTCAGGCAGCTTCACCCGATCGAACCAGAACTAAACAGAAGCCGTGATCAAGGCGGAATTTCCAAAACCAGCCGGAACCTTCGTCCTTGCGACCCTGGGCTGTGTAAAAAATATTATCTAAAGATTGAGCATACCATTAATAAGTGAGAAATCGCCAAGTGTATATAAAACTCAAAAAATAATACCTGGCAGCGGGCTTATCAGCTCGACGCGCTGATAGTGACACTGCCTACCCTACATTATAGCAAACTTACCGGCCCAACTTCAACACGCCAGCCATCCGGAATTCGACCTTCGAGCAGCGAAGCCGGATTGGGTCCGCGCACAATCAACTGCCAACGATAGTCCCCGTTGACCCGGGCGAAAAAGCATGG
>CAINXK010000387.1 GCA_903854805.1 uncultured Anaerolineae bacterium | reverse complement strand
CCCAACTGTTTTTAATAAAATCACGATATCGAACCACAAGCCGCGCCTCTCGATATAAGCAATATCCAGCCGCAAGCGATCATCAAATTCAACCGAACCACGCCCCTCAATTTGCCACAAACAGGTGATTCCGGGAACAACATCAAGGCGCTCAGTGTGCCAAAGTTTGTAGGTTTCCGCGCCAAACGAAGTCGGCCGTGGACCAACCAGAGACATCTCACCGCGCAGGACATTAAAGAGCTGCGGCAGTTCATCCAGGCTGGTTTTACGCAGGATGTTGCCAACCCGTGTGATACGTGGATCATTGGTAATCTTAAAATCTGGCCACTGCAGTTCGTTCAAATGGGAATATTTTTTCTTGAGTTCTTCGGCATTGGCAACCATGGAACGGAATTTGTACATTTTGAACCGGTTTCCACCCTTACCAGTCCTTTGTTGTACAAATACAACGGGCGCTCCTGGAGACGTAACCGCGATCAGCAAAGCAATTAACCCCATAAGTGGTAGCCAGAAAGGACCCGCCAAAATAACAATGACCAGGTCAAAAATACGCTTGACTCGCAAGTAAGTTTGAACTGGTAAAAGACGGCGGGCAGGGTCAAAAGCTTTTACCCACTCCAGATTTGAAGAACGTTTTTTTCGGGGCATAAAATGTGGGTCTCAATGATCAAATAATTGTTTTGGTTTCCGCATTTTCCTGGATCGGTTCCAACACAACCAGGTTGATACGCGCAACAGCTTTTTTTAGCAAATCATCAAATGTCAACGCTTCATCGGGGAAAGATGCTGCACCCCATTGAACCTGTGTGCCAACTGTTTCGGCTACAGTTTTCGATATTCGGTCTGCCAGTTTGGTTGAGTATTCATATTCAGTTTCCGGGCAAATCAGAATAAAACGATTATTAGAATCGCGCAATATCAAGTCTGTTTCACGCACCTGGTCGTTAACCACATGACCGACCCGTGCTGCCGAAAAACGATTCAAAACATCCCGCTGCAAAGCATCATCGTTGCCTTTTGGTTTTTTATCATTTTTTCCAAGTTGAATAACCATCAGGGATAAAGGACGATGGTAGCGCCGACTGCGCGTCAATTCAGTATTAATGCGATCACCTGCTGTGCGCAGATCCAGAGTTCGATTGGGATAGGTAATAGTGGTCAATTCGTCAAGTAGTTTATTAACATGCTTGGTCTGGCGCCCAATATCATAGGCCAGCCCGGCAGAAATGTCCACCAACACAAACTCCAGTATGATCAACTCAAGTGAATGGTTGGCTGTATTTTGCCAATAAACCAGGCGCACGATTGAGTAAACAACCGCCCAGACAAAAAGGAATTGGTAAAACGAGATATAAGTTAATGGCACCAGGATCAGCGCAGAAAAAACTGCCAGGGCTACCAGGATGAAAAAAGTGGAATCGAAATTGATCAGATTTTTCTCAACAAAATCAATTTGTGCGATGCCAAAAATTGCAAATATATACACCAGCAAAAACAAGATGGAGTTTTTCAAATCATCCATAAGATTTTCCTTCCTGACACAACGAAATCAATAATAATCTGGTCGTAATAGAAATAAATAAGAATCACAATTCCGCCAATTATCGACCTTATTCCCCTCAGGAGTAGCCATTTTCCGGTGCTCAAACAGAAACCATGCGACCCATAGAATAAAGGAAACTCACATATTTTTGCTGGTCATGTAAAGAATTTTTCATATCAGTAAAAAAAACAAAGGATCATAAAAATAATTACAGATTGTAACGAAGAAATCTCTAATCGCTCAAATTGTAAACCTATAATCAACACTTGGGATAATAATATCATCAAGTGACTGTTTTATCACCCACCGATTGTATTAATTTTCATAAATATTCGCTCGTTTTTCCGATGATTATGCCTTGGAGGCTATTCTCATTTTGAGTGCCGCTACCTGGATAGACCCCAGCAATACGAGAGAAACATAATTCAGAGCCAAGTAAAAAAACGTGAACGAAGAGATATTGGCGATTGCCATGGTCTCTTCGTTCACGCCGCTGCGATGTTTATTTTGCGTAGTCGACTGCGCGTGTTTCGCGGATCACAGTAACTTTGATCTGTCCGGGATATTGCATGGTTTCTTCGATTTTCTTGGCAATATCTCGCGCCAGACGGGTAGACGCCAGATCATCGATCTCTTCTGGGCGCACGATAATGCGTACTTCACGCCCAGCCTGAATGGCAAAAGCTTGTGAAACCCCTTCAAAGGATGTGGCCATTTCTTCAAGAGTGCGGATGCGCTTGATATACGCTTCCAGATCTTCGCGCCGTGCACCTGGTCTTGCACCAGAGATTGCATCAGCCGATTCGGCGATCACTGCTTCCACTGATTCTTGTTCCACTTCGTGGTGGTGCGAAGCAATTGCATTCACAACCGCAGGATGGACACCGTAGCGCTTGCAGAATTCCGCGCCAAGTGCGGCATGTGTGCCTTCCTGGTTGTGGTCCATGGCCTTGCCAATATCGTGCAGGAAAGAACCGGCTTTGGCGATCACGACATTCGCACCCAATTCTGCGGCGAGAATACCACCCAACTTGGCAACTTCGACCGCGTGAGCCAACTGATTTTGGCCATACGATGTGCGGTATTTCAGACGGCCCATCATGCGTAAAATTTCGGGGTGCAAACCTGTCACGCCAGCATCAAATGCCGCCTGTTCACCAGCCTCTGCCATAACCTTCTCAACGGCTTTGGTTTCATCTTCAATAACTTTTTCAATGTGTGCCGGGTGAATTCGACCATCGACGGTCAGCCGGGTAAGAGCACGCCGGGCAATTTCACGGCGAACAGAATCAAAGCAAGAAATCGTAACCGATTCCGGGGTATCGTCCACGATGACATCCACACCAGCGGCTTGTTCAAACGCCCGAATGTTACGGCCATTGCGGCCAACGATACGGCCCTTCATTTCTTCGTTGGGCAGCGCAACAACTGCCGAAGTCACCTCGGAAACGTGTTCAGACGCTACGCGTTGGATCGCATCCGCGATCAGGTTGCGAGCACGTTTTTCACCTTCTTCACGCGCCTCTGCTTCAATTTGGCGAATGATGCGAGCCATATCACTACGCGAATCCTTTTCCACTTCGGCCAATAAAATTTTACGAGCGTCATCCGGTGTCATCTCAGCAATTTCTTGAAGTTTGGCCATTTGCTGTTCGTGAATTTTTTCAACTTCATTTGCACGCCGGTCAAGGGTGCTTTGACGCTTATTGATGGTTTGTTCGCGTTGTTCCAAGCGCTCCACACGACCATCCAACTCGGCACGCCGTCGGTCCAGTCGTTCGACTTCTCGGTTAAGTTCGTTGCGCCGTTGATTTAAATCGGTTTCTGCCGATTGAACAACCTTGATAGCACGGTCGCGTGCGTCAAGTTCTACCTTGGAGGCTCTTTCAGTCGCCTCTTGGATGATAGTCTTGGCGGTGGCGGATTCTTGCTGACGTTTCTTCTCGGCTTGCGATTGGCTGTAGGAGTAGCCCACATAAAGGCCTATCGCTAGCATTACCAGGCCTGTAAGAATACTTGAAATAATTATTTGGATCATAATACTTCCTCATCATCATCACTATCATCATTATCATCGTTATCATTATTTAATTGGTTATCATCGGAATGGAGTTCATTCCACAGCGAACGCACGACTGGGGCGCAAACGTCATAAGAAAATCCACGTCGTCCCAGGAATCCCCCTAACTTATAGCGGAATTCCTGCCACGCCAATCCTTGAACTTTGCGCAAATATTTCCGTGCCGCTTCCATCGCCAGAACGTCTTCAGCAGTATTATCGTTTAGAACATCCTGAACAATTTCGACATCCAGGCCCTTGCGGTGAAGTTCCATTGCGATCACACGCCGGCTTCTTGGCCGAAATGTATTACGGTTTTCGACCCAGGCTCTGGCAAATTCCGAATCGTTTAATAAATTATTTTCCCGAAGCCGCTGTAGCGTAAACTCAATTACTGCCTCAGGAATTTCATGCTTTTCAAGATTTTTTCGCACTTCCTGGGTTGAGCGAGCTCGGAACCCAAGAAAAAAAAGTGCCTTTTGCATCGCAACCTCGCGCGCATCATCCATCTGCAAAGCAGCGATTTTCTCCTCTGTTAAAGTTTGTCCGGTTGTAAGCCACGCCGCTACCAGACGTGATAGGCCAAAAGCAAACTGATCGTCCAGGCATATATTTACCCGGTTTGGATTCTTTTTTTGCATCTCAATTGCCGTTATTTTTCTCATCTTAAAACAAACAGCCATGGACCTGCCACTGCAAGCCACGGCTGTTGAAGATATACCCGGATAAACCTATTCCACGGTGTCCAATCGGAATAAGAATTGAATAAACACTGAAACTGACGGCAAACAGCCATCCAGATAACAGGTCATTCTATGAAAACATATTTTCGAATATCAGCCCGCCCTGAGAAAAAATTCAAAACAACAGAGGAGGCGACTTCAGAAATTGCCTGCGAATCTAGGCAGACAGATCGGGTTCATATCCAGGTATTACAAAAGACGCAGCCGCAAATAATCAGGCGGAAAACTTGATCTGGACTCATAGATCCTTCCAGATAGAAATTTTATTAATTATACATGATTATTAACAAATTGTATGATTTTTCCCATCTCGTTTAGCCAATTACATTTCGACCAGAATATCTGGCATAGGTCATACTAGAATATGACAAAAAGAACTTACTCTTAATCAAATAATATGCAATAATGATTAGGTGTAATCTATTTTAAACATGGAGGATGGTTCTGATGGCCAAGTTGTCAATTACTAGAGAAGACGCACTGGAATATCATCGTCTCAAGGGAAAGCCGGGAAAAATTGCGATCACCCCGACCAAGCCCATGGACACCCAACGTGACCTGGGCCTTGCTTACTCGCCAGGTGTGGCATACCCGGTCCTTGAAATTGAAAAAGACCCCGATCTAGCCTACGAATATACTTCGAAGGGCAACCTGGTTGCGGTTATTAGTAATGGCACTGCAATTTTAGGGCTGGGAGATCGTGGCGCTCTGGCAGGCAAACCCGTTATGGAAGGCAAGGGTGTGCTCTTTAAGAAATTCGCGGATGTGGATGTGTTTGACATCGAAGTCAATAGCCATGATCCTGATGAAATCATCAAAGTAGTTGCCGCCATTTCCCCCACGTTTGGGGGTATCAACCTGGAAGATATTAAAGCACCCGAGTGTTTCTATATTGAAGAAACGCTCAAAGGAATGTTGGATATTCCGGTCTTTCATGACGACCAGCACGGCACAGCCATCATCTCATCGGCCGGGCTGGCAAATGCGCTCGAAATTACAGGCAAAAAACACGGAGAAGTCCGCATTGTTATCTCCGGAGCAGGCGCTTCAGCCATCTCATGCGCCGAGTTGGCCATCCGCTGGGGTGTAAAACGCGAGAATATTATGCTGGTCGACAGCAAGGGCGTTGTCTATAAAGGTCGCAGCGAAGGCATGAACAAGTATAAAGACCGCCTGGCTGTCGATGATAAAGGTCACCGCACCCTGGCAGATGCCGTGCGCGACGCTGATGTCTTTTACGGTCTTTCAGTTGCCAATGTTCTCACCCCCGACATGGTCAAATCTATGGCAGAACGCCCGATCATTTTTGCCATGGCAAATCCTGACCCGGAAATCAAATATGAACTTGCCAAGGAAGCCCGCCCCGATTCTATCGTAGCCACCGGACGATCAGATTACCCCAACCAGATCAATAATGTGCTGGGTTTCCCGTTTATATTCCGGGGCGCCCTGGATGTGCGCGCCAGGACAATTAACGAGGACATGAAGTTCGCTGCATCGAAGGCGCTTTATAACCTGGCCAAAGAAGATGTGCCGGATTCGGTTTTGCGCGCTTATGGGACCGATAGCATGAAATTCGGCATCGATTACATTATTCCCAAGCCGCTTGATCCACGTGTTCTTTTGTGGGAAGCGCCAGCAGTGGCTCAGGCTGCCATTGATACCGGTGTTGCCCGCAAGAAAATCGACATGGAAGAATATAAAGAAAAACTTGCTTACCGCCTCGGCAAGGGTGAACAGGTACGTTACTTTATAATGAACAAAGCCAAAGCCACCAGAGGCACAAAACGTGTGCTCTTCGGTGAAGGCGAAGAAACCAAGATAATCCGGGCTGCCTTCCAGGTGCAAGATGAAGGCATCGCCACACCCATTCTGATCGGCAACTCCGATGTAATTAAAGAGAAGATCAAGCTGCTCGGACTGGATTTCAAGCCCAAGGTGGTTGACCCTCGCCACTTCGATGATTCTGAAAAATATGCTGAAGCATATTACCAGCTGCGCCAGCGTAAAGGCATTGTATTGCAAGATGCTCAAAAATATATTTCAGATCCAAATGTGCTCGGAGCACTGATGGTAAAACTTGGAGACGCGGACGCTTTTGTCTCTGGTTTGACTTATGACTATCCCGAAGTCATCCGCCCTGCGCTCCAAATCCACCATACCGCCAAAGGCGTAACCCGCGCAGCGGGTGTTTACATCATGATCGTTGGCGATAAAACCTATTTCTTTACCGATCCAACCGTCAACATCGACCCCAGCGCTGAGGATCTTTCGGAAATTGCCTGCCTGGCTGCAGAATTCGCCCGTAAGATGGAAGTTGAGCCACGGGTAGCATTCCTATCCTTCTCGAACTTCGGCTCTACCCCCCACCCACTTTCTGAAAAAGTGCGCAAGGCGGTCGAATTGACCAAAAAACGCTGTGACTTCGTGGTAGAAGGTGAAATGCAAGCAGATACCGCCGTCGTAGCAGAGATTGTCGAAGAACGTTACCCATTCAGCGCTGTCAAAGATGCAAACGTGCTGGTATTTCCATCACTTGAATCCGCCAACATCGCCTACAAACTCTTGGCACGCCTGGGCAACGCCAAAGCCATCGGCCCAATTCTGCTTGGCATGGGCGCACCTGTTCACGTAATTCAGACCGGCGACGATGTTAATGATATAGTGGAAATCGCCGCGGTGGCTGTCATGGATTCGATAAACCGGTACTAATTATTTTTCCACCAGCACGTCACGCTAACTAATCAGTTTTTTGAAGGGGCCGGCTCAATGCCTGCCCCTTCAGTATTTATGCTAAAATAAAGTCATGGAAAAATACTCAATCCCACGCCCGGAACGTGAAAGTACCATCAAATATCGCCGCGACGTAAATCGTCAGATCATTTTTCCGATCGTAGTGGTAACCATCCTTGGTATCGGACTGACTGTTTTTTCGGCTTTTTCCGCATCCAGAAATGATCCTGGTGTCGGTCTATGGGCTGATATTTCGATAATCTGGCTGATCATCCCAATGATGGTGCTGGCCTTGATCGTTATGGCGCTCATGCTGGCCCTGGTTTACGGCATGAGGCGCCTACTGAAAATTTCGCCGCACTACACAGGCATTGTACAAGAATATGTATTGTGGTTGAGTGCCGAGGTGAAAATCTGGAACGAAAAAATCACTCAGCCGGTCATATCGATCAAGACCTGGCTCGATTTTATTCTTAAACGTGAGGAATAAAAAATGACAACGAAAAAAGAAATCGAAGTTCGCAAGGCGTCGTCCGCCAACACTGTCGTCGTTGGCGCACTGATCGGGGCCGGCGCAGGTGTAATCGCTGCCATGTTATTACATCGCCGTGCAAAAAAACAAGAACGCGAATCTATGATTAATCCATCTGAAGCCATTCAGCTGGGCCTGCTGCTTTTCGGTTTGTTCCGGGCTATTTCTGCTCTGGGTGATGATGATAAATAGCCCCCTAAAAACAGGCAACAAAAAAGATCGGCGCTGCCGGTCTTTTTTGTTGCCTGTAATATCACTACATTCTAATTTTTAATACAAATAAGTCCCTTTAGATAAGCGCCTTCCGGAAAATGCAGTGAAATGGGATGGTCGCCAGCCTGTGCCATTTGCTCCACGATCGTGGCGTCCACACCCGCATCCAGAGCTGCCCCGGCAACAATTTTCTGGAACAACTCAGGGCCAATACCACCCGAGCAGGAAAAAGTTGCCAGGATGCCACCTGGCCGTAAGAGTTTAAAAGCCAGTAAATTGATATCCTTATAACCGCGGGCTGCCTTCTCAGCTTGCGAGACTGTAGCCGCGAATTTGGGCGGGTCAAGAATGATCATATCAAAAGAACGGCGCTCATCTCTAAACTTTCGAAGCGCTTGAAAAACATCTGCTTCGCGCCATTCAAGCAGGCTGGAAGTGGGGTTGAGCCCGGCATTCTCTTGCGCCAGCGCCAATGCATCGGCAGATGAATCTACCGAGAGAACCGTTTTTGCCCCACCCACAGCTGCTTGCAGGCTGAACCCACCTGTGTAGCAAAAACAATTTAACACATCACGGCCCATGGCCAGTTCACCAATTCGCCGGCGATTCTGGCGTTGATCAAGATAGAATCCAGTCTTATGACCTTTGACAATATTTACCAAAAATTGCAGACCATGCTCAGCGATCAGCAGGCGTTCAGGCGGACTTCCACGCAAAGCCCCAATCCGGGTGGACAAACCTTCCAACTCGCGCACGTCCGCATCTGAGCGTTCATAAATACCTTGAGCCCCAGTTCTTTCCAGCAAAATATCAGCGCAAACTTCACGCCAGAATTCCGAGCCTGCGGTCAATGATTGGAGTACAAGTACATTCGCATAAGAATCAACAATCAAACCAGGAAGGTGATCAGATTCGGCGTGAATCAAACGAACGGCATCCGAAACTGGCCTGATCTGATCGATTTCATCTGAAGGTCGAACAAACAATCCAAGGCTGGACCGTAAAGCAAGGGCTGAATCGATCTTACGCCTGAAAAATTCGGTGTCAACATCTTCGTCTTCGTCAAACGTCCAGACCCTGGCCCTGATCTGCGACGCAGGGCTATAAGCAGCCTTGGCGAGAAAATGGTGTTTGGCATCCAGAATGTTTATGGTTTCGCCAGGTTGCGGATTTCCAAGAATGCTCTCAATCGCGCCAGAAAAAACCCAGGGATGCCGGCGTAGAAGAGATTTGTCACGGCCGGGTTGAAGAATCAGGTCAGCCATTATGTTTTTCCATCCAACTCTCGGGCGCGCTGACGGACTTAAAACCATACTTGGCATACAGTCCATGGGCATCCCTGGTTGTCAACATTAAACGCCGCAAGCCTTGCAAATCGGGGTGGGCCAGAATGGTTTCCATCAACCATTTGCCAACACCTTTTCCGCGGTAATCTTCATGAATAAAAATATCGCACAGCCATGCAAAGGTCGTATAGTCGCTCACAATACGCGCCACTCCTATCTGTTGTGTTCCATCATAAATACCGAATACCAGTGAAAACTGAATATATCGCGCAATGATTTCCCTGGTTCGCCCCTTGGCCCAATAAGCGCGGGTCAACATGGCATGAATGGCATCGATATCCAGTCGGGCAGGATCGGTACTGATAGTAAGGGTGTCACGGTGAGTTTCAATGATTTCAAGCATAAGCATAGTATACCAGCAGGCCAGGCCTAGTTTTGAAGGTTACAGGTTTTCGCCAGATAGGACAGATGATTCAAACTCATGGTATCATCGCCATCTAGTGCCAACCACGCAATAAGGAATTTTTATGCTCAAACCAATCCGTTGGAAAACATTTTTACCCGATATGATCAGAATCCAGATTGGATTCGCGCTATTCGGGACTGCCATCAGCATGATGATCCGCGCCAATCTGGGAACCAGCGCCTGGGCCGTCCTGGATGTCGCTCTTTCAAAAATATTCCCCCTATCAATCGGTACAGTAACAGTTTTAATGGGGTTTGTGGTTTTGAGCGGCGCATTGATCTTACGTGAACCGATCGGTTGGGGCACCCTGGCAAATATTCTAAGCATCGGCCCATGGGAAGATCTATCCCTACGTCTGATCAGCCCGGTTACAAATAATTTACCGGTCCAGATCACAATGCTTCTGGCTGCCATTGCGATCATGGGGATTGCCAGCGCAATTTACATCGGAGTTGACGCGGGTGCAGGTCCACGCGACAGCCTGATGCTAGCGATCAAACGTAAAACCAGCCTGAGCATTCGCACCGCTCGCGGAAGCATAGAGGTGACGGTTGTGCTTATTGGTTGGCTATTGGGCGGTCCAGCCGGCATTGGCACTGTGGTTTTTGCGCTATTAATTGGCCCGGCTGTGCAGTTAGGCTTCAAGCTCCTGAAGGTTGAGCCACACCGTGAGTTAGATTCTGAAGTAGAAGATGGATAGGCCTGAGAATCAATCGCGGCCATTTGCTTTCCAGCAAAAGGATGTTTCGTGACTGAGATCATAATAACTCGTCCACAGTTTCCCAAAGGGTATGTGGACAATCCAATCTCCAGCTTAAGCTGGGATTATGTTGTCCAGCGCCTGACAGAATCCAAAAATTACTGGCTTTGTTCTGTGCGACCAGATAGTCGCCCACACTCCGTGCCCCGTTGGGGTGTTTTTTGGGATGGGAAATTATTTTATGATGGCAGCCCCGAAACCCGGCATGCCAGAAACATCCTGAAAAATCCTCATGTTTCTGTACATCTTGAAAGCGGTGATGAAGCTTTGATCGCCGAAGGCCTGAGCTGCCCGGCCGAAAAACCAACCCCCGAACTGGCAAAACAGCTTTCCAGCGCGTTTTGCCATAAATACGAGAAATTTGGGTATGCGCCCAAGCCAGAACAATGGGATGATGGCGGTTTATATGTTTTTACTCCAACCATCGTACTAGCCTGGACGGTCTTTTTTGAAAACCCAACCAAGTTTATGCTTCAATAGTCAAAAAAAAGGATAACCCTTCTTCTCAGGTCGAAACTTTTCAGGCTTCGGTATGCAAAACCGCAAAAAACCCATCTGCCCGCTCGCATGCTTTAAATCCAACTGATCCTTGTTTAAATTTAAATCAAATGGCGCCAGCATTCTTATTGCTGACGCCATTTTCAATTCATTGCCACTTGAAGCAAAAATAATGGTACTGCACAAGGAACCACCTGCTCAAATTTTAGGAAATAATTCCAATCTCTTTACCAGCCTTGCCAATAATATCCATGGCACGCTGAATCTCCGCGGATTCGTGCGACGCCAGCACGGTGGCTCTCAGTCGGGCTAAGCCCTCCGGAACAGCCGGTGAAACAACTGGTAACACAAAAACATCATTGCGTTGAGCGGCCTGGGTAAGCGCATATGCGCGTTCATCCGTACCACATAATACTGGCACAATAGCAGTTGTGGTCAACATGGTATCGAAGCCCAACCCCTTAAGACCATTGATAAACTGGTGGGTATTGGCATTCAGCTTTTCGATTCGCCAGGGTTCGTCAAGGATCACCTTGAAGGCTTCATTGGCAGCTGCGGCCTGGGCTGGAGGTAAGGCCGCCGAGAAAATATAAGCGCGAGAGCCATGGCGCAGAAAATCGATCAGGTCTTTTCTGCCCGCTATATACCCACCCACTGATGGAATGGTTTTGGAGAGCGTGCCCATTTTAATGTCTACACTGCCCCACATATCGAAATGCTCTTCGATACCTCGGCCTGTTTTACCAAGCACACCCACAGAATGAGCCTCATCCATCATCAGATAAGCGCCATATTTTCGGCAGATTTCCACAACCCGGGGCAAATCAATGACATCGCCATCCATGCTGAAGACGGCATCGGTAATGACCAATCTGGTCGCGCCTTCTGGCACCTGCTGAAGTCGTTTTTCAAGGTCCTGCATATCATTATGCTTAAACCGCCGAAATTCCGCGCCCGACATCATGCAGCCATCCACGATGGATGCATGGTTGAGCTTGTCAGAAATAACAAAATCACCACGCCCCAATAAAGTGGAAATCACAGTCAGATTGGTAACATAACCAGAAGTATATGTGATCGCATCTTCGGCATGTTTAAAATCTGCTATTGTTTCTTCCAGCTCACGGTGCAAAGTAAGCGAACCCGCCAGGGTACGCACACCATGTGTGCCTGTGCCAAACTTATCTACTGCAGCTTTGGCCGCAGCATTGATACGTGGATGCCCCACTAATCCCAGATAACTATAAGAAGAATACATTCCCATTTCACGGCCATTTACAATCACCTTTGAGCCACCCAGCACTTCCTCGACGGGCTGATTATAAAAATAAAAATCATGATCACGCATTGCTTTTACGCGCTGACCCAGAAGCGCCATCCTGCGGGTAATTCCATCGTCATTGTTAAAATCCATGACCAACTCCTTGGGATTGCATAATAGTCTGGCAAGTTTAGTCTAGTGAAGAGTGAATGTCAATTATCCGCATGCCGCCAGAACAAACCACCCGCTTTCCAATTCCCGGTCGGTTGTGAAAGTCTACATTCACTGAAAAATGTCGTTGATGTTATTTTAGCAATAAGACTAACGCACACTACAAAACCTGGCCCGGTAGTGTGACTCGGTATTTACTCCCGATGTCTTCATTTTGGCATAACCATCCTGGTTCTGCTGCTCGGGCGATTAAAAGTCGATGGTTTGCCCCGCAAGTGGAGTGTTTGCGCCAAGAACAGGCGCAAACACTCCACAAAAAAGGCTCTTTCACCCTCTTCCCGTTTTTGGGAAGGGGACAGGGGATGGGTTATCGCCTAAAACTGGCACCCCGAGAGTAAATACGTGACTCGACATTTATTCACAAAATTTGCAGCCGCGTTTTTCGGCTTCGACAATCGCCTGGTCCGAAGACCAGAAGAAATTCTGCGTACCAATCTGTTCCGTCAGACCACCCCGGTCAAGTATTGCGCGCGCATTATCGTGCACACCGGCAAACATGAGTGTGCCACCCTGTTTATGCAAACGTTCATGCAAATGGCGGATGGCCTCAAGCCCCGATGTATCGATCAGGGGCACACCCCGCATCGACAGGATAAGCGCATGGGTTTGGCCGAGATTGGAGAAAGCTTCATTGAACTGGCCGCTAGCAGCAAAAAAGAGTGGCCCGGTTAGAAATGCCACGCGCACATGCCGGCAATTTCCAGCAGTTTCAATACCCCTGGCTTTTAACTTTTCTGGGTCAACATCTTGCACATCGATTTCAATGCTGGCAATTTTATTCAGGAAGACTGCCCCGGCCATCAACGAACCGATCAAAATGGCCTGGGTAAGATCAAGCGTAATCGTTGCCAACATCGTCACCAAAAATGCAGCAATATCTGTCTTGAAGACTTTCCCAAACATGAATCGGATGGCATGCCACTCGTTCATGCGCACAGCGGTAACCATCAACACCCCTGCCAGGGCAGCCAGGGGTATCCGCGCCATTACCGGAGCAAGCAGAAACATGGAAAGCAACAAACCAACTGCGTGAATAATACTGACAAGCCGTGTTTGGCCACCAGATTTTATACCCACACTTGAGCGCGCAATGGCAGCTGTAGCAGGAACACCGCCAAAAAAAGGAATCAGGATATTACCGATACCCTGTCCCACCAATTCCTGATTGGCCTGCAGGCGGACCCCGGTCATATTGGAGGCCACTGCCCCGCACAAAAGTGATTCTATCGCACTGAGCGCAGTAATCGTTAACGCCGGAGCGATAAATACGGGGAGACTGGTCCAATCAAATGTCAGTGGGTTAAAGCGCTCTGCCAATAATAGGGTCTGTGGAATTGCGCCAATTTCTTTAACAGGCCAGCTCAATATCACATTCAAGGCTGTCGCAAGCATGATGCCAAGCAAAGAAGCTGGAAAGCGTGCATTCAGTTTTTTGGGCCAAAAGACCATGGTCAAAATGACAATCAGCGCCAAAACGACGGCATGCCAGTCGGGCGTATAGCCGGCCTGCAGGTAACCAATCAGCTTAAACAAGGCCGCATCTTTCGCAGGAGTCTTAACCCCCAGGAAATTATCAATCTGTCCGATAAATATGATCAAAGCAATGCCAGAAGTAAAACCTGTGATCACCGCAGATGGAATGAAAGCAATAAAACGTCCAAGCTTTAGCAGGCCAATGATCAGGAGAAAAATGCCGGAAATTAGCCCGGCCACCCAGATCCCCTCCAACCCGTAACGTTGCACGAGCACAATTAACACAGCACTCATCGCACCAGTCGGGCCAGAAATTTGATATGGCGCCCCTGAAAGAGCACCAATAACGATCCCGGCCAAAATGGCCGTTACCAAACCAGCAGCGGCAGACGCACCCGAAGCAACACCAAAAGCCAGTGCCAGAGGTAAGGCAACGGCAGCTACGGTTAGACCAGCCAATAGATCTTGTTGGAATTTTGAATACGAATAACCGCCAAACTCATCTCGATAGAGTCTGGCCAAACTACGCCTGGGCATATAGTTTTTCTCCCTTTGTATGTATTAAAAATATATATAAAGGCTCATGCTCCCCGTGCGTCCCTTAATTAACTGGGCTATTTTACCATAAATGCTCTGGACAAAAAAAAACGGTTCACCCAGGATAGCATTACACCGGAGACTGACTAATTATCGGGCCACAAATTTGAGTCTCGGAACTGCTACCATGCGCATCTGAATTCATAAAAACAGCCTGTTATTAGAAAAAATAATAAAATCTGCAACTTGATACATATAATATAATACTAATGATATTGTAATACTGTGCACAATACAGTATAATGTAATTGAAAGGTAGCTGACTATGGAAAATGATTTATTACAAAACATAACATTGGATCTGCGCCGCGGCGTGATCGTCCTCGCTGTGTTAAGCAAACTGGATGAAGAGCAGTACGGATACTCACTGCTAAAACTGCTCGCTGACCAGGGACTGGAGCTTGACCAGGGGACACTTTATCCTTTACTGAGGCGGCTCGAAAATCAGGGCCTGCTCCAATCTGTTTGGCGGCTGGAGGAAGCGCGACCACGCCGCTACTACATCATCAGCCCGGAAGGTAAAAAAATACTGCCAAAAATCGAGCACGAATGGAACAGTATCGTAACCATGATGCAAAATATGACAAAAAGATAAAGGACAAAAATCATGAAACTCATTGAACGGTATATCGAAGAAATTGGGAAACACCTGCCAGGTAAAACCCGTGCAGATCTCCAGACAGAGATTCGCTCTACCCTGGAAGATATGATCGAAGATCGCGCCCAGGCAGCCGGTCAACCAGTGGATGACAATATTGTCAGAGAAGTGCTGAAGGATTATGGTGCACCCGACCAGGTAGCCGCGTCTTATTTGCCCGAACGCTATCTGATCGGTCCCCGGCTTTTCCCAGTTTTCAGTCTGGTGCTCAAAATAGTATTCAGCGTGTTGACCGGTCTGGCGGTCGTGGGCCTTGGCATTCGCTTCGGGACGAGCGTGCTAACTGTAAATACATTTTTCACGATACTTGGTAAAACACTACTCGAATACGCGGGCGCAATCATTTCTGCCTTTGGCAACATTGTGGTCATCTTCGCAATCTTGCAATGGGCGCTGCCTGCATCAGAGTTTGACAATGAAAATGAAGAAAAGGGTTGGGATCCAGCCATTCTCGAAAAAGAACCGGAGCCCGACGACGTGAATATCTGGTCTCCAGTTTGGGCGATTGTGATGACCGTGGCGGCCTTGCTGATCTTCAATCTCTATCCCCAGGTAATTGGCATTGGCTTTCTCAGCAGTGACCACTGGGTTTTTGTCCCCGCTCTGACTGAAGCTTTCTTTACATACTTACCCTGGATTGATGCGTTGTGGGTTTTGCAAATCCTGCTAAATGTAATCCTGCTCCGCCAAAGACGCTGGACATCTATCTCCCACTGGATGGAAGATATCCTGACTCTGCTGAGCATCATCACTGCCTATATCTTGCTGAAAGGCCCGGCTCTCGTCCACCTGAGCGTTGACACACTGAACTCGGTATTCCAGGATGCCCAAGCAGCTGCCACTCTGGCCAAAATATTCAACCTAATTCCAACCATCGTGCTGGTGGTGATCCTCGTCGTCGAAAGTATTGAGCTCATCAATAAAATCTATAGGCTGTTGATCAAATCCAGGCAGGTCATTCCCACCACAATCAAATAATCAGGATGGAAACTCCCGAAGCCTCGTCGCTTCGGGAGTTTTATATTTTATTATTGGACTTTGCTCGTTGGTGGTCTTTTTATAGGGATGTGCGTGTCGTACACACTATTTACGGTATTTACGAACCACGTACCCGCAAATCTTCGCCAGGTTTGGGCAGTCGCAACGAGAATGCCGACCAGGTAGTATTGACGGAAACCAGGTTGATCCACTTCAGCCCTCTCATTGAATCCCAGCCAGTATCTCGAGACAGATCAGTTTGTATCCCGGAAGTACGCTTCGGATACGAAATCCAGAGCAAGGATTCAGGTTTTAGTGCAGCTACAAGCGCTGGAAACAGAGCATCAATCTCAGCTTTGTTTTTCACAAAGACCTGGATGCAATCATACTGACCATTCTGAGCTTGGTCAATTGCGAAAACTACAATAACCAACTGGGTCTGATTCTGGCCCTTTTCCACTTGAGCATTCTCGGAAAGCGGGTTACAAAGCGCTGGGAAAGCCCTATTCAATCGCGAATGCCAGCAAAACGGTTGAATTTTATCGATCGGCTCAACCAGGAAATTGGTACCAAGAACCACTGCAACCACACCAT
Source organism: uncultured Anaerolineae bacterium (assembly GCA_903854805.1). The sequence continues at coordinate 60,399 of CAINXK010000387.1, read as the reverse complement.
TTCCGGTCATCATCTAATAGCGATCTTAGATGAAAAGCCGCTGGCTGTAATGCCGTATTAAAGAAAGACAGGGATAGAAGTTCCCGCGATGACGGCACCCATAACAATGAAGAAAACACACCAACCAATACATTCCCAAGCGAATCCAAATAGACCTGTAGGAGATCGCCGGGCTGATTTTGCTATGCGGACCGCTGCCTGTCTTCATCAAGGTTTGCCCGGCAGATGGTGACTGGAAGCCCATCGATCAGCGTACATTCACTGACAATCCTTGTAATGATTAATATCTGAACCTGGATGCCGGTGAATAGATACGTTATCTTAAATTAGACACACTCATTGTTGCAGAGATCTGCTTAAATTCTCCATGCGCCCTAAAAATAAGTCGATAAAATCCCGTCCCCTGACCCCAAGTGCCACCCGCATATTGGTTGGCTTCCCGGTCATCTTGTAAAAATCTGCAAATGTTTTTCCCATCGATACTCCACCCTGAATATCCACATCCACAAAATGCTGCTCATAATCGCATAATTCCGGTGCAAAGGTTAAAGCCAAAGCCAGGGGGTCATTGATGACACAACCTGATATTTGTTGGTATTCATCGTGGAATTCCATGTAAAAACGTGTCATATCCGCAATAAAATGCGCGATGGCTGAATCAAGCTTCAGAAGACGATTCACATCTGCCGGAGACAGAATGCACTGGTAGGTCACATCCAACGGCACAAGCGTGAGCGGCACGCCAGAATGGTAAACAATATGGGCAGCATGCGGATCGACATAAACATTAAACTCAGCCAGAGGAGTGGTATTTCCCTGGTGGCGAATAGCTGCCCCCATGCTTACAATTTCTTTGATGGCCGGGATGATTTTTGGTTCCTTGCGCATCGCCATGGCCAGGTTAGTCAACGGACCAATCGCCACAAGCGTATATTCCCCTGGAGCCGCGAGAATTTTCTCGATCAGGAAATCAACCGCATGCCCCACTGCCTGCATCGCTTGAGGAGCAGGAAGCTTTGCATACCCCAGGCCAGTATTGCCATGTGTTTCAGGTGCCAACAATGATGGCTGCACAAGCGGAAGATCGCAGCCACGCAAGACCGGAATGTGACTGGCATTCGCAAGCTCTAATACTGATAGGGCATTTGTTACACCCTGATCGACAGAACAATTGCCATGCACAACACTCAAACCTTCCAACGAAACTTCAGGCGAAGCCAGGGCCAGCAGAATTGCCAGAGAATCGTCAATCCCAGGATCAGTATCAATCAGAATGCGCTTGATTTCCATGTCACCTTACCTGGTTTTCCAAGAATTTTTCAACTTCTGCGCTGGTTGGAAGAGAAGGCTGTGCTCCAAATTTGGTGGCAGCCAAAGCACCACAGGCACAAGCATACCGGATGCTCTCGCGCAGTTCTTTGCCTTGTGCTAAAGATGCAGCCATTCCACCTATAAAAGCATCCCCGGCAGCGGTTGTATCCAGCGCTTTAATGGAAAAGGCTGGCACATGAAATGTCTCATCGTGGCCCACATACAACGCGCCTTTATCGCCCAGGGTTACCACCACTCCAAAATTTCCCAACGGCAACAACCTGCGCGCAGCCATCTCGGCCGAATCGCGGTCATGCACATCCAGACCAGACAACAGGCTGAGCTCAGATTCATTTGGCACGATAAAATCAATATTTTTTAACAACTCGGCTGGCAATGGCCGCGCCGGAGCCGGATTGAGAATTACACGCACACCATTTTTACGGGCAGATTGAGCAGCGAAAGTGACTACATCGAGTGGGATCTCAAGCTGCAGCAGGACAAATCTGGCATCCACCATCTTTGAGTTATTGTTGATTATGTCAGTGTTTGTAACCAATCCATTAGCACCAGGTGAAAGCACGATACTGTTCTGGCCATTTTCATCAACAATAATGACTGCTGTTCCCGTGGCGGATGAAATTGTCCCCACGCTGCTGGTATCCACCTGGCAGCTGGCGAGATTATCAAGCAGCATCTTCCCAAACTGATCCTGGCCAACACATCCCAACATGACTGTAACAGCCCCCAGCCTGGCGGAAGCTACCGCCTGGTTCGCTCCCTTGCCACCCGGTATGGTTACCAAATCACCGCCGCTAATGGTTTCTCCCTGAGCTGGGAAACGGGGAACGCGTACAACCAGATCAGCGTTGAGCGAACCAATAACAAGAATATCCGACATATCCTATTACCTCCCGTGAGCCATTAACCATTCTTGCACGTCAACACGATCATGCTCAGCACCCGACTTTAGCCGTTTATATTTTCCATTCGCCTGCATCGTTCGCGCGCGCAAATTATCATGCATGTATTTTTCCAGCACATCATCGAGCAAATAGCGCACATGCTCTGGAGCTTCAAGCGGAAAAACAACTTCAACGCGGTGATCCAGGTTACGCTGCATCAGATCGGCAGAACCAAGATATATTTCATGCTTGCCATCGTTCAAGAAATAATACAGGCGGCTATGTTCAAGGTATCGGCCAACGATACTGGTAACAGTGATGCGCTCACTGACACCCTTGATCCCCACTTTGAGACAACACATACCCCGCACCAGCAAATCAACCTGCACACCAGCTTGTGAGGCTTCGTATAAAAGGCTGATCATACCCGGGTCAACAATTGAATTGACCTTGATAATCAGGCGAGCTTTACGCCCTGCAACGGCATGTTCCATCTCACGTCTAATCAGCACTTCCAATCTTTGGCGTAGATTGACAGGCGCAACTAAAAGTTTACGATAATCCTGCTTGGTGGAGTATCCGGTCAGATAATTGAAAAGATCACTTGTATCCGCTCCAATAGCTTCGTCGCAGGTAAATACCCCAATGTCTTCATAAATTCTGGATGTATTCAGGTTGTAATTGCCGGTTGCAAGGTGAATATAGCGACGGATGCCATCGCCCTCCTGGCGCACAGCCATCGCGATTTTGCTATGTGTTTTCAGACCAACCAACCCATAAACTACATGCACGCCGGCCTGCTCCAACATACGCGCCCAACCGATATTACTCTCTTCATCAAAACGCGCCTTAAGCTCCACCAGAACCGCCACCTGTTTGCCGCGCTCAGATGCTTCCAGCAAGGCGTCCACAACCGGGGAATTCTGTCCAACCCGATAGAGAGTCTGTTTGATCGCCAGCACCTGAGGGTCCCGCGCAGCCGCATTCAGAAAATCGATCACCGCAGAGAAGGAATCATAGGGATGGTGCAGCAAGATGTTTCCTTTACGGATCGCGTCAAAGATATCTCCGGATTGGGCAACATTTTTTAGAGCATGCGGAACCCTGGGCTTGTAGGGGGCGGCTTTTAAATCATGGCGATCAACCTGGTTATATAACTGCCAGAAACTGCTCATCCCAAGCGGACTGCTAAGGGAATATAGCTCTGAATTTCGAATTTCAAGGTTCTCCACCAGAAGGTTGCGGATTTCTTGGGGCATATTCTCATAAATAGCAACCTGCACCACTGAGCCAAACTTCCGGCGGCGAATGCTGAGCTGCATGCTTTCCAGCAAATCATCGGCCTCAAGTTCCTGGATCTCAATATCGGCATCGCGAATGATCCGGAAAGGATAGGCTGCCACCACTTCCATACCCGGAAAAAGCGAGGCGAGGTTCTGCGCAATCACCTGTTCCAGCCAAACAAAATAATGATGGTGAGGAATCGTGCCATCCTTGCGCACACTTCCTGAAGATCGCTTAACCGGCAGCAAGCGTGGCAGCGTATCGGGTACCTTTAAGCGCGCGAATTTTTCGCGGCCTTTCGGATCGCGAATAACGATGGCAAAATTGAGACTCAAGTTGGATATATGTGGAAAAGGATGTCCCGGGTCGAAGGCCAGTGGTGTCAGAACGGGATAGATAACTTCTCTAAAAGATTCATTAATCCGATCTTGTTGAGCTTTACTTAGTTTCTCGTAATCGTAGACATGGATACCAGCCTTGTCCAACTTCGGCAAGATCTTCCGGTTCAGACAATTTAAAGCACTCTCATAAAGTTCCTGAACCACTTTACGAATGGCAGCCAACACCTCGGGTGGGGTTAAACCATCCACACTGACATCCATAATATGCGCTTCCACCTGCTTGCGGATTCCGGAAACACGCACCATAAAGAACTCATCTATATTGGAGCCAAAAATAGCAAGAAACTTCAAGCGCTCCAACAATGGATTATCTTCATCATAAGCCTCTTCCAACACCCGTCGTTGAAATTCAAGCAGGCTTAATTCGCGGTTAATATAGAGCGAAGAATCACTAAAATTGCCGGGAGGATCACTGTAAGGAGACATCACCACTCACACTTTTCATTGTTGAGAATACGAATTGCTCTATTTTACTCTGCATTTATTCGCCAGCAGTCTTATGAGCCGGGTCAAACAGAAATTCACAATTAATATTGTAAGATCACCATAATATTGTGATAATAATTCTATACGCCTTCACATTATTATGTTATCCTGTTCTCATTATAAGTAAGTGAGTAAAATAACAATGGAAAAAACCAATGCCTGAAAGTAAGCATCAAAAGCCTTAAAAATAGCCAACCACCGCAGAAGCGGATTACCTGAACAAAAAAGCACACTCAAGACATTTTAATTTAAAAAAATATAAAGCGAGCTAATCTAAAGCGCTTCGCCGACAATATAAGATTTCGGGTGATAAATATTTACAGTGCGCGTTAGAATTTTGTACCACATTCTATTTATTTTTATTTACTACTTTACGCGAAGTTGGACCAGATTATTCACACGCTTAATGAATATGGTTTTATTGGAGGCTTGCAATGTCCATTCAACCCAGAATCTTGGTTATAGACGATGAAGCGATCGCACGGATCACAATTGACGCCTTACTTTCGTCAGAAAGTTATGAAATGTTCTTTGCCGAAAATGGTGAGGATGGGATTGCCGTGGCGACAGAAATCCAACCGGATATCATCTTGCTTGACGTAATGATGCCTGGCATGAATGGTTTTGAAACCTGCCGGAAAATCCGCTCAATGTCCACCCTGGCCGAAGTACCAATACTATTAGTAACAGCCCTGGATGATCGTGAATCTCGGATGATGGGTTTGCAGGCAGGCGCAGATGATTTCATCACCAAACCATATGATATTTTTGAGCTGCAGGTTCGAATCCAAAATATGACCCGGCTGAACCGTTACCGGTTATTAACTGAACAGCGTCACGAAATGGAAAAACTGCACAAAGAAGTGGTGGTGGCATATGATAAGACCATCGAAGGCTGGTCTCGCGCGCTGGACTTACGCGACAGGGAGACCGAAGGTCATACTCTGCGTGTTAGCGCAATGACCCAGCAGCTTGCCCGCGCCGCTGGGTTTGATGAAGATGCGCTGCTGCAAATCAAACGTGGAGCACTCCTGCATGATGTCGGCAAATTGGGTATCCCTGATGCAATTCTACTCAAGCCGGAAGCATTAACCTCTTCAGAGTGGATTGTAATGCGCAAACATCCCGTGTATGCCTTCGAATGGCTATCGGCTATTGATTACCTGCAAGCTGCATTGGAAATTCCATACTGTCACCATGAAAAGTGGGACGGGACAGGCTACCCACGTGGCTTGTGCGGCGAGGAAATCCCGTTATCGGCCCGTCTGTTTGCTGTGGTCGACGTTTGGGATGCACTCACCTCCGACCGGCCTTACCGTAAAGCCATTAGCGCCGAAGAAGCATGGAAATATATCCATGAACAATCCGGGAAACATTTTGATGTCAATGCTGTGGCTGCTTTTGAAAGAATTTTTATTACGCAATAAGATCCAGACAAATTTATACAGAAAAAGAAGGGATTGGCGAGCGCAGCCAATCCCTTCTTTTTCTGTACGGTCAGCCACTTATAAACATCATCATCCGGTACAAGCAGAGGGAAAACCAGGCATAACCTCTAACCGATGATTAAACGGGGGCAAATTTAAAGAAAATGAAGCCCCGACCGACGATGCCCGCGCTGGCACATTACAGCGCAAAGCCACCAGGGGTAGTTGATTAGATCCGCCAGAAATGGGTTTTATAAATCGAAAAGCGTTTATCAGCGTATTTTTCTGCATATTTTTCCTGGATTAATTTTCCCTATTGACTCAAAAAACCATTTATGGTTTAATGTAACCGGTTACAGTAACCGGTTACATTAAACCATAAATCAAAAATATGACCCGTAAATCAGATTCCGTCACCATTCGCGATGTAGCAAAAAATGCCGGTGTTTCAGTGGCTACTATAAGCCGTTACATTAACCAAAATGCCCCGGTTTCTCAGGAAGTTGCAGAGCGTATTCAGCAAGTCATGTTGGATTTAAATTACAAACCTCTCGCCGTAGCCCGCCATCTTGCCACCCGCCGCACTCAGACAATTGGATTGATACTGCATAACATGCATACAGATTTTTTCGCCCCTCTGTTGAGTGGCATAGAATCGGTTGTCAACGAAAACCAATATAACCTGCTGGTGGCCACTTATAAATCCCCAACGCGCAAAGGCAGCGAGCCTCCAGTGGGCGCACATAATACGGATGGTATTCTCGTCTTTGCTGACAGCCTGAGCGAAGAACATCTGACTCAATTATGCCGAAGCGAATTTCCCCTGGTATTGATTCACCGCACTCCACCCATAAATCTAAAAATCCCTTTTGTAACGGTTGAAAACAAAGCCGCTACTCGTAAAATTATCGATCACCTGATCGAAGTCCATGGACGCAGCTCAATTTTATTTGTGCATGGGCCACGCGAACAGGAAGACTCACATTGGCGCCAACAAGGCTACCGCGATGCATTGGATGCTCATGGTATTGCCTTCGATCCAGCCAAAATGATCGATGGCGAATTCAATGGTGAAATTGCCTACGCAAATATCAAAAAACTCATCGCGGAAAACAAAGTCCGCTTCGATGCTGTTTTTACTGGAGATGACGATGCCGGGATTGGTATCCTGAAAGCGTTTAATGAAGCCGGAATTCGCATACCTGAGGATGTGTCAGTCGTAGGTTTCGATGACTCTCGCCTCTCCTCTTTTCTAAATCCACCTCTCACCACAGTCCGCGCACCAACCGAAGAGGTGGGTCGTCGAGCTGCCTGTCTTTTATTCAATCTTATAAAAGGCCAACCAGCCGAACCTGTAACGCTGCTCCCCACAGAAATTATCATCCGCCGTTCTTGCGGTTGCCTGAAAGAAGCAGCCATAAACTAATAAAAAAAGGAGGTGACGTACCAGACCCAAACACGCCAATTCTTTTTATCAAATTTTACCTAGGTTTTTTCACACATTCCGAAAGAGGAGAAATATCACAATGAAGAAGATGTTATTTGTTGCCAGCCTCCTGATCATCGCATCGATGCTCCTGGCTGCCTGCGGCGCCCCCGCCGCCCCTGCTACTGAAGCCCCCGCTGCTCCTGCAGCTCCGGCCGCCACTGATGCTCCTGCCGCCCCCGCAGCTACCGAAGCCCCTGCTGCACCCGCAGCCACCGAAGCACCCACGGCTGTCCCCCCAACCCCCACCCTGACCCCTTACCCCGTCGCTAACTGCGAAGCCGGCAAGACTTGCGTCACCTGGTTTGTTGGTCTCGGTACCGGCACCGATCCTGCTCAGATCGCAGTTCAGGAAGAAGTTGTTAAAGATTTCAACGCTTCCCAGGACAAGATCCAGCTGATCCTTGAAATCGTGCCCTTCAACGCCGCCAAAGACACCCTCTCGACCCAAATTGCTTCCGGCGCTGGCCCCGATATCGTCGGTCCAGTCGGCTGGGGTGGTTCCAACGCTTACTATGGCCAGTGGCTAAACCTGAGCGATGAAATCAAGGCGCAGAAATTCGACACTACCGTGTTTGACCCGGCGCTCGTGAAATTCTACCAGGTCGAAGGCGAGCAAGTTGGCCTGCCTTTCGCTGTGTTCCCTGGCGCTATCTACTTCGTGCCCGCCATGTTCGATGAATCCGGCCTCAAGTACCCGCCCCAAAAATATGGCGACAAGTATGAAATGCCCGATGGCACCAAGGTCGATTGGACCTGGGATACGATGACCACAGTTGCCAAAATGCTGACCATCGACAAAAACGGCAAGAATGCCACAGAAGAAGGCTTTGACTCAGCCCAGATCGTACAGGTTGGTTACAATGCCCAATGGCAGGCTGCTGCATCTGTCGGCACCTTCTATGGTGGCGCCGCCAAGGTTTTTGAAGGCGCCAAGAAGGGCGAATACAAATCCGCTCTTCCCGAAAGCTGGAAAGCCGGCTGGAAATGGTACTACGATGGCATGTGGGGCAAGCAGCCCTTCATCCCCACCGGCGCTCTGGCTGGTTCACCTGAATTTGGCGCTGGCAATGTATTCAACTCTGGCAAGGCTGCCATGGGTCTCACCCAGACCTGGTACACCTGCTGCTTGGGCGATTTCGCCAAGGCCGGCAATGAATTCCAGCTCGGCATCCAGCCCATTGGCTCCGATGGTAAGGTTCACGGCCGTATTGACGCCGATACCTTCCGCGTTTGGAAGGGCACCAAGAACCCCGCAGCCGCCTTTACCGTGCTCTCCTACCTGATCACCACCGGTGGCGACAAACTTCTGCCCGCTTACGGCGCCATGCCCGCTATTGCTGAAAAGACCCAAGCCTTCTTCGACAAGAAGGCCAAGGACTACCCCTTTGTTACCAAAGAAAGCTGGGATGTCTTCGTTCAGGGTCTGGCGTATCCGGATGCTCCTTCCGCCGAACAGTACCAGCCCAACTGGATCGAATCCTTCGCACGCATGGATACCTTCAAAAGCTTGATGGAAACCACCGCACCCGATAAGTTCGATTTCGAAAAAGAATATTCAAAATTAGTTGACGACTTGAACGTCATCTATAATAAGTAATTCTGAAAGTGCTATACTTTGGGCGGGTCAGGTATTATTCCTGACCCGCCCAACCTTACCCATATAAGGAGCGTCCTATGTTCGAGCAGCTATCTAACATTCCCAAGTTGCCATCACTTGGGTCCTTCAGGAAAATGCGGCCTCTGGCGCGGCGCGAGATGCTCTTAGGTCTGGCTTTTCTCTCGCCGTGGATAATCGGTTTTTTAGCTTTTACCTTCCTGCCGATGATTGCTACCTTTATTTTCAGTTTTCTCAACTTGAAAATCGCTGATGGTATTTTGAATACTCCGAAATTTGTTGGCCTGGATAATTATGCCCAATACTTCAAAGATCCACAGATCTGGAGTTCCAGCGGTACACCCGGGGCCATGTGGATCACCATCAAATTTGGATTGATCGCTTTACCAGTAGGCATCTTCTTACCGCTGATCCTGGCGCTTTTAATGAATAACAAGCACGTCAAAGGGCAAATGATCTTCCGCAGCTTGTTCTACATGCCCTATATTGTTCCATTCGTCGCAGCAGTCTTCTTATGGGGCGGCATGCTCAACCCTGAAACCGGATGGATCAACCGGGCTCTCATGGGATTGGGTGTCCCGAAAGAAAATGTGCCCCTATGGGCCAACGACATGAACTGGGTTTATCCAACATATGTCATCATGGGTATTTGGGGGGTTGGAAACGCCATGCTGATTTTCCTGGCTGGCTTGCAAGGTGTGCCTACAGAATTGTATGATGCATCCACCGTGGATGGCGCAAACGCCTGGCAGCAGTTCTGGAATGTTACCTTTCCAATGATCTCACCGGTTATTTTTTATAACCTTGTTCTCAGCATCGTAGGCTTATTCCAGTACTTTCTGGTGCCATTGGTTGTCAATAACGGTACAGGTATCCCGGGTGGTGCCACGATGTTCTACAATCTTTATTTATATAAAACCTTTTTTACATTCCAAAATATGGGCTATGGCTCAACGCTGGCCTGGGGCTTGTTTGCGGTCATCTTGATCGTAACAATTTCCCTGTTTGCCACCGCAAAATATTGGGTTTATTACGCCGGGGAAGGCCGGGCATAAGGAGAATGATAAGTGAACCCTAAACTTGCACACAGACTTCGTTATGGCGGCAGTACCCTATTTTTGACACTCCTGACCGTTGCCTTGCTTGTAATTTATCTTTCGCCATTTGCCTTCATGGTATTCACTTCACTCAAAACGCAGGACCAGATTTCGATTGTAGGTGCGCCTATTTGGCCAGCGGCCCCATCCACATACCTGTACAAAGGCAAAAATGTGGAAACTTTTATTGTGCCCATTGGTAAATGTGATGGACACGATCCCAACGATACCAGCCTGGTTAGTCTGGCAGTCGCCAAAAAAGGTCGGTTGGCCAGCTTGTTCGTTGACCCGACTGACCCAGCCTTGAAAGAATTTAATTGCACCGTTTCATGGCGCGCACTCGACCGAAGCTGGAAGTTCTCGCCCACCTATACTAACTATAGCGAAGTGTGGAATTCAATCAAATTTCCTAAACTCTTGTGGAACACCTTCTTCTACGCAATTATGTCAAACATCGGCGTGCTGTTCTCTTGCACATTGGTGGCATTTGGGTTCTCACGCTTCCGTTTCCCGGGTCGTGACTTCATGTTCATCTTGCTGATTTCTACTATTTTCCTGCCTGCCGCAGTTACGGTCATTCCTACTTACACCTTCTTCCAGAAAATTGGCTGGATTGGTACCTGGCTGCCGTTGATCGTCCCGACTTTCTTTGCAAATGCCTACGATGTGTTCCTCTTGCGCCAATATTTCATGACCATTCCGCGCGAGTTAGATGAAGCGGCGATGATTGATGGAGCCGGCCCCTTGCGTGTACTTTGGTCCGTGATCCTGCCGCAGTCCTACCCGGTACTCATGGCAGTGACCGTCTTCCACATCGTCTACGCCTGGAATGATTATTTTGGCCCATTGATCTATCTATCCACCAGCCGTGATAAATGGCCCATCTCCGTGGCGCTATCCACTTTCAACGGTATTTATGGGCAGAAACCACAATTAATTCAAGCAGGCGCCCTGATGGCTTTGATCGCGCCATTGCTCCTTTTCGTATTTGCCCAACGTTTCTTCGTCCAAGGCATCGTTGTCACTGGCGTTGAGAAATAACGAAAGATCTAATTACCGAATAAGAAAAACCTGTTTTTAATTTTTTATAACCGTGAGTGATTACAAATTTATCACAGCTAATTCGTCATCACTCACGGGTCCTTCGGTTTTGCACATAACCATTCTGCTTATTCTGCAAAAACCACCCTAACATTGATGGTTTGCCCCGCAAGTGGTGTTTTGGCAGGTAGATCGTCTGCCAAAACACCACTATAAACATCTTATGTTCTTTTCGCAAAGCGGTTATTCCATCAAAGCAAAGTTTCCTGACCTTGGGAACCGACCCAGTAAGTAGATATGCTGATTTGATGATTCGTAATAAATCCTCGAGGAGTGAAGCATGCTAAAAGTAGCAGTTATCGGTGGCGGTTCAACCTACACCCCTGAACTTGTCAATGGATTCCTGGAACGGATTGAACAGTTTCCAATCGACGAACTCTGGCTGATGGACATAGATGAAGAACGTCTCAAGGTAGTGGGTAGTTTTGCTCAACGCATGGTGGAGTTCAAAGGATCACTTTTCAAGGTAATCCTTACCACCAACCAGCGCGAGGCTGTCAAGGATGCCAACTACGTAACTACCCAGCTGCGAGTTGGGCACATGGAAGCCCGTCGCAAGGACGAATATCTGGGTTTGCGCCATGGGCTCATCGGACAGGAAACAACTGGCGTGGGCGGCATGGGCAAGGCTCTGCGCACCATCCCGGTTATTCTCAAAATCGCAGCAGACATGCAAGACCTATCCGCTCCTGGCGCGATGCTTGTGAACTTTACCAATCCGGCCGGATTGAATACCCAGGCCCTCAGCCAATACGCATCCGGCACACCCGCTGTGGGGGTTTGTAATGTGCCAATCACAGCCAAAATGATGATTATTGAAGGATTGGAAAAAGCCATAGGCAGGCACATCGATCCCGCGCACACCGAGCTAAAGACACTCGGACTAAATCATCTCTCCTGGCACCGCGGGTTTACTGTCGATGGCGAGGACGTCTGGCCGCAAGTCATTAATGAATTCATCAAGGAACTTAAATTAGAAGAACAGCCAGAATGGGAAGCTCGCACCATTGAAGTATTGCAAATGATCCCCAATTATTACCTGCAGTATTTCTATCACACCGATAAGAAGCTCAAATCGCAGGAAAAATGGCCGCCATCGCGCGCCGATGAAGTAATTGCCATCGAAAAGGTATTGCTAAACGAATACGCTGACCCCAGTCTCAAAGAACCCCCCGCCAAATTAATGGAACGCGGTGGAGCCTATTACTCAACAGTGGCAACTCAATTACTGAATGCTCACTTTAATGACCTGGGTGAAACACACGTTGTAAACATCAAGAATGGCGGTGCAGTCAAGGGGTGGCCGGCTGAATGGGTACTGGAAATGCCATCGACTGTAAAAAAGAGCGGCATCACTCCGCTACCGACCGAACCTCTTCCACCCGCCTGTTTCGGGTTGATCGCACAGATAAAGTCATACGAGATTTTGACGGTTGAAGCTGCTGTACATGGTGACCGCGATGCTGCTTACCAGGCATTACTGGCACACCCACTAGGACCAAAGGCTGACAAAGTGCAGGCAGTGCTCGATGATATGCTGGAAACACACCGTGAACATTTGCCACAATTCTGGAAATAAGTCCTGGCTGCACCAAGCACCGGGCCGGCACCTATCAGATTGATGGATTCAAGGATTGGTAGATTGGTTGGTTGGTAGGTTTGCGCCTCACCAATTGTCCAATTTACCAATTTATCTTTCCAGCATTTTTTCGACACAAAATCCGAAGTTAATTGCAGAGGAATTAGAAATTTTATGCGTTATTTTTTAGGTGCTGACCTGGGTGGCACAAAAACGCACATGCTCATTGCAAACGAGATGGGCCGTGTAACCGGCTTTGGGGAGGGCGGTCCTGCCAACCACCAGAGTGTTGGCTTTGACGGTATGGCAAACTCCATGATCACCGCCCTGGAGCAAGCATTAGCCATGGCGCGGATTAAACGTCAGGACATTTCAGGAGCCGGTTTCGGAATTGCTGGATATGATTGGCCCAGTGAAAAACCCGCCATGCTGGCAAGTGTCGGGCAGTTAGGATTGCAAGCCCCCGTGGCCCTGGTCAACGATGCCATTCCGGGACTCGTGGCGGGGGCGGAAGCAGGCTGGGGCGTCAATGTTGTCTCAGGCACAGGCTGTAATTGCCGTGGATGGGACGAAAACCACCAACGAGAAGGACGCGTCACAGGATACGGGATCATGATGGGCGAGGCTGCTGGCTCATCCGAATTGGTGTACCACGCCATGCAGTTAGTTGGATATGCATGGACAAAAAGAGGGCAACAGACTGCGTTATGCGACACATTCATCAAATACGCCGGCGCAGACAGCCTTGAAGACCTGTTGGAGGGATACACTGAGGGCCACTACCAGATCGGCGCAGAAACAGCCCCGCTGGTATTCAAAACCGCCTATTCTGGCGATCCTGTGGCAAGTGAATTGATTAACTGGGCCGGCAATGAATTGGGCGAAATGTCCTGCGGCGTAATTCATCAGCTCAATTTTGAAAAACTCAGCTTCGATGTTGTCCTTTCAGGTAGTATGTTTGAAGGTGGCGAGCTACTCGTCAACCCAATGCGTACCAAAATTCAAAGTACCGCTCCAAATGCCCGGCTTGTGCGCTTAAAGGTGCCTCCGGTGCTTGGCGCAGTATTAATCGGAATGGAGCAGGCTAACATTTCCAACAACCCTGCCATCCGCTCTATGCTTGCAGAAACTGTTCATGCCATCAAAAATCAATCATTGCTGCCAAATGAATAAAATGCCCAGAAAATAGTTAAAATGGACATCAAATTTGTTTTTACACTGACCATCTGCAGTATTTTGCTATTATGCGCTTGTGGCAACTTACAAACTTCCACGCCCAACAACGTACCAGCAACATCGGTGCCAATTCAATCCACAAAAAAACCACCTGCCATTCAGCCTACAGCCCAACCCACAGCGCCCGCTGTTTTGCCAAACCCTTTCCGAATTATTGGATACGCAACTGATGGAATAGTCGTGGAGGCTATCCCATTTACCAAATTGACGCATATCAATTATGCCTTCTTGATTCCCAACGACGATGGCACCTTTTTGCCGCTGACCAATGCATGGAAGATCAAGGGCCTGGTGGCCCGAGGTCACCAGAATAATGTTCGCACCCTGATTTCGATTGGTGGTTGGGGATGGGATAAACAATTCGAGAAGGTAGCATCTGACCCACAAAAACGCGCAATTTTTATCAGCGAGACCCTAAAAGTTGTGAACGCTTACGGTTTCGACGGGGTAGATATTGACTGGGAATACCCCGATCCAGGCGAATCCGCCCAATACTTCGCAGCGCTTATTCGTGAACTGCGCGCCGCATTACCAGAAAAGCTTCTTAGCGCCGCCGTAATCTCATCCGGTGACGAATTCGGACTGGGTATCCCCACTGAATGCTTTTCCGTACTGGATTTTATTAATGTCATGGCCTATGACGAACCCGGGCATGCAACGATGGATCAATTTACCAGGAGCTTGGACTACTGGGTGGCCCGTGGGCTGCCGTCCGAAAAGCTTGTACTTGGCATCCCATTTTACTCACGCCCAGGTGAAATCCCTTACCGCAAGCTGGTCCAATCTGACCCTTCCGCAGCCCAGTCAGATGTATATAATTACCATGGCAGCGAAGAACGGTATAACGGTCTGGCAACGGTAACAAAAAAGACCCTGGTGGCCAGACAGAGGGCCTCGGGTGTCATGTTTTGGACTCTCGAACTGGATGCATCTGGAGATGCCTCGTTACTGAATGCCATCCACCAGGCAAGTAAATAATTTGTGGATTGCATCAAAACTATAAACATTCCGAGGATAAGCTATTGAGCACACGCCTGATCATCAACGCGGACGATTACGGCCGCACCCCCGATATTTCCCGCGGTATCCGCCACGCCCACCTGAACGGCATGGTCACTTCAAGCACCTGCATGATGAATATGCCCAGCGTTGTTACAGATATCAAAATCGCAATCCAGGAAACCCCGCAGCTGGGGCTGGGTGTTCACCTTGTTCTTACTTCTGGCAGGCCTATCCTGCCGGCTGCAGAGATCCCCGGTCTGACCAGTCCTGATGGTAAATTCATCAACCAGGAAACTCTCATCAACCGAGCCGCCGATCTTGATCCAGAAATCATAAAAGCCGAATGGCAGGCCCAAATCGAAGCATTCGTGGCTGCCGCCGGTAAAAAGCCCACCCACCTCGATTCCCACCACCACTCATCATATTTCACTCCAGAGATTCTCAAAGCCTTGCTGGAATTGGCCAGAGACTACAATCTCCCGATTCGATTACCCCTGGCCCACAGCCAGGATCCGTATAATGCCGGCATCCCGGAAGAACTGGTCGAAGCAATGCTTGCGTCTGCTCCCCGGATGCTGGAAGAATTTCAACCACGCAGCCCAGACGCATTTTTCGCATCCTTTTATGATAAACAAGCCACACGCTCTGAGTTTCTACGGATTCTGAGACTGTTACTCCCCAACGGATGCTTCGAGATCATGTGCCACCCTGGCTATGTAAATCAAGCCTTCGCAAAAGAATCGAGCTATGCTTATCAACGCCATGCTGAATTGGAGATTTTGACAGACCCGGCCCTGCGCAAAGAAGTGGATAAACTTGGGATTGAATTGATCAGCTTTGCGCTGTTATAAAAATACATTAACATCGAAGACACTTACGCCGAGTTGGATTTGCTCAAATATTGCCCACGCAGTTGATTTTCCCCGCCAGATTAGTGTTTACTTTTGCGCACGCGAAACAGCGTAGCATCAAAATAACCACAATAACAATCTATTCCGTGCAATTTAATATAAATTTTCGTAAACCTTACTGAGATGAAACGCAAATGGGCAGGCTTGGCCTGCCCATTTGCGTTTCGCGTATCTGTTCTTCAATTCGTTTCGGTAATTTTTGTGATGCTGCGCGGTGCTTCTGTATTGTAGCCTTTAACCGTCGTCAGGTGGCAGGCAAATAATTGAGCCGCGACGATTGTGACAATAGGAGTCAACCATTCAGGCATACCGCCGGGTAATTTAATGGTTGACTGGCCCAGTTCAAGGGCACGTGGATCATCAGAAATCACTACAAGCTCAGCATTTTGATTTCTGCGCAAGCGCGTAAGCATTTCAAGCATTGAATCAAAGACCTTACCTTGCGGCGATACCGCCATTACAGGAAATCCGCCCTCGACCATGGCAATTGGCCCATGCTGAAAATCTGCAGAAGAATAAGGTTCAGCAACCACGTAGGTCAGTTCTTTCAATTTCAGCGCCCACTCAAAAGCAGTCGCATAGTTATAGCCGCGCCCAAGTACCACACACTGGTACATATATCGGAAACGCTCGGTCATGCGCGCTATGCTGGCATCCTGCTGGAGCACTTCTTCGATCCAACCAGGCACTTTTGCCAGATCAGCCCAGGCTTTTTCATCGCCACGCAATGCGACAGAGATCATTGCCAGTGCCATTAACTCAGCAGTATAAGTTTTGGTGGCGGCAACCGCCTTTTCAGTGCCGGCCTGAATATCAAGCACCAGCTCAGCGGCTTCGGCCAATGGAGAATCGGGAGCATTGGTTACTGCCAACGTCAGGCAACCCTGCTTGCGACCTTCCGTTAACACACTGACAATATCCGGCGACTTACCTGATTGTGAAACACCCACCACAAAGGCTCCATCCAGACGTGGCGGCTCGTTGTAATAAGTAAAGAGCGAGGGAGTCGCTAATGCCAACGGTAAGTGATTGTGCGCACCCCATAGGTAGTTGGCGTAACGCCCGGCATTATCTGAGGTGCCACGCGCTGCCAAAAAAACATATTTAGGATCATGTATGCGGATTTTATCGGCAATCTTTATTACTGTCTCGCGTTGTGATTGCAACAACTGCCCCAGACGCTGGGGCTGTTCAAAAATTTCTTCGTGCAATGACATAAACACCTCTCATAATTTTTTATTATGGCTGAATAATCGACATACAAAACAATCAAAAGACCGGGTGCGAGTAAATTACTCTGCCTGCCAACGCGCATAAACCGCCTGGGATAATAACCGCCCGGCGCTTTTTTCCCGGGTTACCAGTTCACCTGCATCTGTGCTGCCCTTGAACGGCATCATCATTTCTTCCAGGCTTTGGTAAAGATGGACTCCTGAAGCACGAACTGCATAAGCCGTCAGCGCAATAAAGAGTGGCGTATCACTCAAGATCAAGCGGCATGCTGTCAGGAGAGCCGGTAGAGACTCATATACTTCCCAAACTTCGCCTTTCGGTCCTCGCCCAAACTTGGGCGGATCCAGAATAATGCCATCATATTTGGCTCCGCGCCGGACCTCACGCTCAACAAACCCGAGTGCGTCATCCACGATCCATCGAATGGGCCTTTGCTCCAACCCAGAAAGGATCTGGTTGTCACGCGCCCAGGTTACCGATTTTTTAGAAGCATCCAGATGTGTTACCTGGGCTCCGGCTTTTGCCGCCACCAGGGATGCCAGACCAGTATATCCAAATAAATTGAGAACTTTTAACGGGCGATTTGCTTTTTCGATCAAAGCTGAATACCAGTCCCAATGAGCTGCAACTTCGGGAAACACACCCAGATGCCGCCCAGGGGTGGTCATGGCCCAAAATTTTATACCAGCATAAGACATGATCCATTTGTCATCAACTTGTTTCTTTAGGGCCCAGTGCCCACCGCTTTCTTCACTGGTAGGTTGAAAAACAGCATGAACATCGCGCCAGTTTGATTCCGGATACCCAGGTTTCCAAATCGCCTGGGCTTCAGGACGAGAAAACCGGTATGGCCCAAACCTTTCAAGTTTTAGCCCGCCACCACTATCAAGCAATTCATAATCTTTCCAATTGGACGATTCAAGCAAAGTAAGATTCATACGAGTCACTTTCACCATAATAAGTACATTTTTTTTGCAAGAGCGAATTGCTACTGTGCTAATTTTCCCCAACCAGACCAGCTTTTGTATAGATAATCTGCGCCCAAACGGGGTAATTCCATAAAATAGCTTTCACTTTTGAAAGCGCGTAATTAACATACGTGTAGACATCTATTTCCTCTTGAATTTAAAATTTTTAAGGTGTAAAATAAGCAAGTAAGTGGGAGAAAGTGGGACGAAGTGGAACGTCGGGACAAATCCCGGCGTTCTGTTGATTAAAGGAGAGTTAGAACTAATGTTCTTGGGCCAGTATCAACATTCTCTCGACGATAAAGGGCGACTGACAATTCCGTCAGCGTTCCGTGATGCGTTGGGAGCTGGCGCCTATATCTCTCAAGGGTTCGACAAAAATCTGATGGTCATGGGCACTGCCTATTTTATGCGAATTTATGAACGGCTCAATTCCATGAACATCACCGATCCTGCCACTCGCTTACTAAAACGCCTGGTACTTTCAACTGCCTACCAGGTGGAAATTGATAAAGCCGGGCGCATCCTGGTACCTCCGAAATCGCGCCAGCTCTTATCACTCAGCAATGAAGCAACTCTGGTTGGTCAGGGTGAGTATTTTGAGATTTGGACACCAGGCGATTGGGCCCTGCAGGTCGAAAATCTCCTCGATACAGAAGCCAATGCTCAACGCTTCGCAATGTTAGATCTTTCGACAAAAAACTAGTATGTCAAACGCACCGCATTTACCGGTACTCTTAAAAACTATTATAACCGCATTGCAACCTAAACCAGCAGGCCGATATATTGATGGCACACTTGGTGCTGGTGGGCATTCAGCCAGTATTTTGGAAGAATGCGCTCCGGACGGCGAAATCCTTGGCCTTGATTTGGACCCACAAGCACTTGCACTCGCCCAGGAACGGCTGGCTAATTTTGGCAAGCGGGCGCACATCATCCAGACTTCCTATTTGATGATGAAGATCGAAGCAGAAAAGTTGGGTTGGAATACAGTGGACGGGATCTTGTTGGATTTCGGAGTTTCATCTATGCAGCTGGATACACCCGAACGAGGCTTCTCCTTTCTGCATGATGGCCCATTGGATATGCGCTTTAGCCCGGAAGCATCCCAATCTGCTGCCGACCTGGTAAACACTTTACCAGAAGATGAAATTGCAGCGATCATATTCCAATATGGGGAAGATCGCCTTTCACGCAAAATCGCCCGCATCATCGTCAACAACCGGCCGATCCACACCACCAAAGACCTGGCCGACTTGATACTGAAATATATTGGGAAAAAAGAACGTATCCATCCGGCCACTCGAACCTTCCAGGCTCTGCGGATTGCAGTAAACAATGAGCTGGAATCCATCGAAACAGTAATTCCCCTGGCAGTAAGTCTGCTCAAGCCAGCCGGCCGCCTGGCAATTATGTCCTTCCATTCGCTGGAAGATCGTCTCGTCAAAGAATATTTTCGCCGTGAGAGTACCGACTGTATATGCCCTCCGCGCCAGCCTGTCTGCACCTGCAGCCATCGCGCTAGCATCAAGGAGATCAATCGCAAGCCTATCGAAGCTGATGAAACCGAAAAGCAAGCGAACTCGCGAGCAAGAAGCGCAAAATTACGGATAGCTGAGAAACTATGACAATCCTAACGAAACTTTTAGCCCCTGGATCTCGCCCCGATCCCACTTCAAAGAAGAAGGTCTCACATACGTATAAAGCCGTAGCAGAGGCAGTCGGCAATCTGCGACAATATCAAGATATTCCGCAGCGTTTCCAAAAACAATGGATTACTACCTTTCTCCCGATCGTGACAGTGATCGGCATTGTTGCCGGGTTGTATCTGAATGTTGTATCACGCAGCGCCATTACTGGTAGAGAAATTCAGAATCTACAAGTTTTGATAACTGCCAATCAGCGTACGAATGCGGATTTACAAACCCAAATTGCAACACTGCTTTCGAGTGATTCCCTGCGCAGTCGGGCTATAGCAGACGGTTACGTCTTTTTGAATGGCCCAGATCTGGAATATATTACTGTTCCCGGGTATTTTCCTCAACAGGCTCTTTCTTTGGTTTCCCCCGTACCACAAACTGGCGACATCGTCTTATCACCAGAATACTCAGAATCATTACTGAGTTGGATTAGCCGCCAGATTGAAGCAGCTTCGCAACCACTTACCCAGGGTCAATAAAACAAAATGAAAAAACAATTCCAGGGAAGAGCTAATTTTATCGCCATACTATTCTTGTTTGGCTCGGCCCTTATCCTTTTCCAGGTAATCCGCATTCAGTCAATGGCTGAATTGTTTCAAAAAGGGATCGATGCTGGCGAAACATCGTCTGTGTTCCTTGAATCTGAACGCGGAAAAATCTTTGACCAGCACGGTCACATGCTGGCCGGCAATGAGACCATTTTCGAGATTGGCGTTACTCTGCCACGTATAAAAGATGAGAAAACGATCGCGAAGTATCTCTACGACACTCTGGGATTGGATTATCAAAAAACCCTTAATAATATTGACGGACAGGATCCCAAACAGGTCTACCTGGTTTTGGCAAATTATGTGCCTTTAGAAAAAGCCCTCAAGCTTCAAAAGCTAAAGAAAGAATTGGAAGATAATTATACTGGACCTAATTCAGAGAGTCTGGCCGGGCTGGAATTCGTGCCGCACATGATGCGCTCATATCCCGATAAACAATTGGCATCCAATGTCATCGGCTTTGTCAACCAGGACAAGGTTGGAAATTACGGCGTGGAACAAAAATATAACAGCCTGCTGGCCGGTGTTTCAAAAACGGTCCTGGTGCCCCTGGACCCAAACTTGGCCGGGGAAATTCCAAAAACACCGGTAGGCTCAGATCTAATTCTGACAATCGATCGTGAAATTCAGGCGATGGTGGAGACTGAGCTGAATAATAGCTTAATAGAGACCGGCTCTGAGGCCGGCACCATCATCGTTATGGATCCGCACACTGGCGGAATCATTGCCATGGCGTCCACCCCACAGATGGATTTGAACCAATATTCAGATCTCGGCAAGATTTTCCCGGGTGAGACCCCCTATAATCGTGCAATTTCGTTAGATTACGAACCCGGCTCGGTTTTCAAGATCCTGACAATGGCTGCCGCGATTGATATCAACCTTGTCTCTCCAGAAACCACCTACCTCGACTCCGGTTTTTATACCATTGGTGGTGTAAATATCTATAACTGGGATCGAAGCGCCTGGGGCGTACAGAGCATGGTTGGCTGTCTCCAAAACTCGCTAAACGTATGTATGGCGCGTCTTGCGGATTTGATGGGCGAAAACACTTTTTACACTTATATGCAACGCTTCGGTATTGGACATCCAACCGGCATCGATCTTTCATATGAAACCGGTGGACGCTTAAAAGTCCCAGCTGACAGCGATTGGTACAAGGTTGATCTCGGCACCAATGCCTTCGGACAGGGTGTCTCGGTTACTCCCATCCAGATGATGACCGCTGCTTCGGCATTGGCAAACGACGGAAAAATGGTATATCCACATCTGTTATATGCCATGGTTACCAACGGCGCCCAGCACAACACTCCGCTTCAAACCCTGGGATCACCCATTTCGCCACAAACCGCTCGCACCGTTAGCGGCATGCTGGCCGATGCGCTGGACGGATCGAAATCGGTTGCCCGCGTGGACGGCTATAGGATCGCAGGAAAAACCGGGTCTGCATCCATTCCGGTTAACGGGGTCTACCAATCTGACCAGATCAATGCTTCCTTTATTGGTTGGGGGCCGGTCGATGACCCCAAATTCATGGTGTATGTCTGGTTGCAACGCCCAAAAGCAGACTGGGCTTCATATGTAGCATCGCCCCTCTTTAGTAAAGTCGTCGAAAAGCTGGTGGTATTAATGGACATTCCCCCAGACAACATTCGCAAACAACTCGTTGGACAGTAAACCAAGTGCTCACATTCTCTGACCTGATTGAAGCCCTGACCAATTTCCGCCCTGAAACACCACTTGTTTTTATTACAGAGGCGGCGATTGATTCACGCCAGGTTATACCGGGCGGTTTGTTCGTCGCCATTCAGGGTGAGAAAGTAGATGGGCACAACTATGTTACCCAGGCATTTCAACGTGGTGCCATCGCAGCCCTGATCGAACATGAGATCGAGGAACCAGCCACGATTAATAATGAACCCGCCTATGCGCTGGTAGATCTCCGCAATGGACCACCGTCTGACGGGATCAGCCTGGCTCACCCAGGATTTCCCGTTTGTTTCCTGGTAGAAAACAGCATTACAGCCCTGCAAAAAATTGCGGCTTTCTGGCGTCGAAAACTGGATATCCGGGTTATCGGCATCACAGGCAGCGTCGGAAAATCCACATCCAAAGAAGCGATTGCCCAGGTGCTCAGCCAGCGCTATATCACGCTCAAAAGCGCTGCGAACCTTAATAACGAAATAGGATTGCCCCTCAGCGTCTTAAAACTAACCCCTGGGCACAAGCGCGCAGTACTTGAAATGGGTTTTTATCTACCTGGCGAGATCAAGTTGCTCTGCGACATAGCCCTGCCCCAGGTTGGCGTAATCACAAACATCGGCACAGTACACGCGGAACGAGCCGGATCTCAAGAAATCATTGCTTCAGGCAAAGCCGAGCTGGTTGAGGCGCTGCCCTCCGCCCCTGAAGGTATCGCCATTCTCAATTACGATGATCCCTTCATTCGTCCGATGAAATCGCGCACAAAGGCACAGGTCTTTTATTACGGTATGAGCCCTGAAGCTGATTTATGGGCTGACGAAGTAGATAGCAATGGGCTGGAAGGTATTCGATTACGCATACATTACAAAAATGAAACTCTGCATCTGCGCGTGCCCATGATTGGCCGTCACTCTGTTGAAACCGTTTTGCGGGCAGCATCCGTCGGCTTGGTGGAAGGGCTAACTTGGGATGAAATCATCCACGGTCTGCAAGAGAGCCAGGCGCAACTCAGGCTCTCAGCAGTCCGCGCCGAAAGCGGCGCGCTGATCATTGACGATACATACAATGCTTCCCCAGAATCAACCCTGGCAGCACTCAACTTGCTGGAAGACCTGAATGGGCGCAAGATTGCTGTACTAGGAGACATGCTGGAATTGGGACAGTACGAACGCGAAGGACACGAAAAAGTGGGCCTCCGCGCCGCGCAAGTAGCAGATGTGCTGGTAACAATGGGCCAGCGTGCGCATATGATCGCCAAGGCCGCTCATAAGGGCGGTTTGGATAAAAACTCCATCCTGGAATATGAGGATGTAGCCGAGGTTGTTGACTGGCTAAAACGAAATCTGACTGCCGATGATGTTGTATTAGTTAAAGGCTCTCGCGGTCTGCGAATGGAACGAATCATTGCAGCCCTGGAGGTCGTCCAATGAATTACACAACCCTGGCAGTGAGCCTGGCGGGCTTGAGCTTTATGCTGACCATCATTTGGGGCGGACCGCTTCTGCGAGTTCTTCGCCACTTTAAAATTGGAAAGCAAATACGCCTGGAAGAACCTGGCAAACACATGGTAAAGATGGGCACCCCCACCATGGGTGGTGTAATGATCATTTTGCCAGTTTTACTGCTGACGGTCTTGTTGAATGCAGCTGCACTGATTGGTTTCAAACTCAGCGGCAAATCAGTATTTGTCCCGCTGGTTACCATGCTCGCTTTTGGCATTCTGGGAGCCATAGACGACTGGGAAGGTATTCACGGCAAGCGCAAAGGCGATGGGATGCGCGCCCGCACCAAGTTTATTTTACAATGGCTGATCGCCGGCATCGTAGCCTGGGCGCTAAAATTCGTTCTAGGCGCACCAGATCTGTATATCCCTGGTGTTCAGGCTCTGATTGACCTGGGTTGGTGGTACGTACCCATCGCGGCCTTTATCATCGTAGCCGAATCAAACGCCATTAACTTTACCGACGGCCTGGATGGCCTGGCAGGCTTGATCTCCGTTACCATTTTTGCGGCTTATGGAGCGATCGCCCTTATCCAGGGACAAAATTTTCTGGCACAGTTTTCCTTCACTCTGGTAGGCGCCCTCTTTGGGTTCCTGTGGTTCAATGTTCACCCAGCCCAGCTATTTATGGGCGATACCGGATCACTGGCACTGGGCGCAACCGTTGCAGTGGTAGCCCTCATGACCGGCCAATGGGCAATCCTACCGCTGATCACGATCATACCGGTCAGCGAAACATTGAGTGTGGTGATCCAGGTTTTATACTTTAAACGCACCAAGGGCCGCCGCTTCTTCAAAATGGCGCCAATTCATCTTCATTTTGAACTTCTTGGATGGAGTGAGACCCAAATAGTTCAACGTTTCTGGCTTATCGGCCTGCTAGCCGCCCTGATCGCGGTTGGATTAGCGATGTCGTAAGGTCTAAGGATATGATGCAAGCTAATTGGCAAGGTAAACGGATTATTGTTATCGGTGCGGCGCGGCAAGGCTTGGCGCTGGCCCGTTACCTTGCGCGCCACCACGCCGTGGTGATAATCAACGACCAGCGCACAACTGAACAACTTACATCCGAAATGGAAAGCCTGGCAGGTTATCAGATCGAATGGGTCACCGGTGGACATTCACCCGAGATCCTTGATCCACGGCCCGACCTGGTCTGCGTTTCGGGCGGCGTCCCACTAAACAATCCAATCGTGGTGGCTGCCATCAACCAAAACATACAAATTTCGAACGACACCCAAATTTTCATGGATGCGGTGCCCTGCAAAACGGTTGGAATCACAGGCTCAGCCGGAAAAACGACCACAACAACCCTGGTTGGGCGCATGGCGCAATCAGATGACAACCATAAATATCGACGCATCTGGATTGGCGGTAACATCGGTGACCCGCTGCTCAATTATGTCGATGATATGCAGCCTGACGATCTGGCAATTCTTGAAATTTCCAGCTTTCAATCTGAGCTGATGACATCCTCGCCGAATGTGGCCGCAATTCTGAATATCACACCTAATCACCTTGACCGTCATGGCACGATGGAAAATTACATCTCTGCCAAAAGGCGGGTCATCAATTACCAGTCAGCCAATGATTGTACGATCCTCGGCCGGGATGATCCGGCTGCCTGGGCATTGGCAGGCAACACCCACGGGCATTTATTGTCCTTCGGTAACAGCCCCCTGCCAAAGGGACAGAACGGCGCTTTTATTGATGATGGTAAATTCTACCTTCGCGAAGGTGCAGACAGCACGCGTTTACCAGTTGAGCAGCAGATTCTTCTGCGTGGAGAACACAACCGCCTGAATACCCTGGCGGCCTGCACCATCGCGCACGCAGTTGGGCTAAGCCCCGCAGCCATGCTCGCCGGAATAATGGATTTCAGAGGCGTACTCCACCGCTTGGAATATATCCGAACCTACAAGGGTGCGGAATGGTACAACGACTCGATTGCCACCGCCCCTGAGCGCACCATCGCTGCCATCCGGGCTTTTGACGCCCCGATCATCTTACTGCTTGGTGGGCGCGATAAGGATCTGCCCTGGGATGAACTTGCCAAACTTATCCACGAACGCGTTGACCATGTAATCATTTTCGGCGCAGCGGCCGAAAAAATCGAGAATGCAATTGGCCAGCCTGTTCAGGGCCAAAAGCCTTATAGCGTTACGCGCGTCGTAAAATGTCAAGCTGCGGTAACCGCAGCAGCACAGCTAGCAAAACCGGGTTTCATCATTTTATTCTCCCCCGGCGGAACAAGCTATGATGAATTTAAAGATTTTGAAGAACGCGGAGAAAGGGTTAAACAATGGGTACTCGAATTTTCAGAGACACCAGCACGCTAAATCTAGATCCAAAAAATTCGGCATCCCGGCTTTCTGCGCTCATTGCAAAAGGTCCGGCTGATTTTCAGCTGCTGCTGGTCGTCATCATATTCGTTGTGTTTGGATTATTGATGGTATTCTCCGCATCCTGGGACTATTCCCTGATCTGGTACGATGATGCCATGTACCAGTTTTATCGCCAGGTTCTTTGGATGGCGATTGGGATCATAGGCGCCACCGTGATTTCATTTCTGGATTATCACACCTGGCGCACATTTTCAATTGGAGCAATGATATTCACAATCATCATGCTGATCCTGGTTTTGTTTGGCAAACAAACCGGTCGCACCGTGTTCCAGGGCTCCATACAGCCATCCGAACTGGCAAAGGTCGTCAGTGTAATTTATCTTTCGGTTTGGATGCACTCCAAGCGCGATCAAATCCATGATATCCAGTGGGGTATCATCCCGTTGGGCGTCATTATTGGTTTTATCTGCGGCCTAATCTTCCTCCAGCCCGATAATTCGGCTGCTTTAACGGTCTTCATGCTGGGAGGCTTAATTTTCTTTTTAGGTGGTGGTGATATGAAACAAATCATCACCCTCCTTATCCTGGCAATCTTCGTCGTTGCCGTGATGGTCAATGTCAGCTCAACCGGTCAATCACGTATCCTGGAATTTATTAATGGTCTCAAAGATCTAACAAAAGCCTCAGACCACGTTATCTTTTCGTATAGAGCCATCATTAATGGTGGTTGGTTTGGGGTTGGGATTGGGCTGGCAACTACCAAGTTGATCGGCTTGCCCTTTGCACCCACCGACAGTATTTTTGCTGTGATTGCCGAAGAGCTCGGTCTGGTAGGTGCGGCTTTTACTGTGGTACTTTACGGAATTTTAGTTTGGCGCGGAATACGCATCGCCTTCAAAGCCCCCGATATGCTTGGAAGCTTGCTGGCTGGAGGCCTGACCCTTTGGATTGGGGCTGAAGCGCTGATCAACATCCTGGTGATGGTGGGGCTGCTGCCCTTTGCAGGAAATGCACTGCCCTTCATTAGTTATGGCGGCTCAAGTCTGCTGTCCACCTTTTTAGCAATTGGAATTTTACAGAGTGTCGCGCGGCAAATTCAACCGCAGGCCCAAAATGAAGAATGGAGAAGTCTAGGTGCAAGTATTGATTTGCGCGGGCGGAACCGGCGGCGGAGTTTATCCCGCACTAGCCGTCCATAATGCCCTAAAAGCTGCCCGTCCCGATGTAGAGATACTCTGGGTAGGCGGCGAAGGTGGCATGGAAGCCAGGCTCGTCCAACGAGCCGGTATTCCATTTAAGACCATCCCTGCCGCCGGCATTCATGGTGTCGATCTTCGCCAATTACCAGAAAATCTGTATACCCTCGCGCGAGGAACAAAAATTGCGGCCAACATTCTGAATGAATTCAAACCTGATGTACTATTTTTTACTGGTGGTTACATAGCTACACCCATGGCAATCGCAGGAAGAAAAATCCCGGCATTGTTATACGTGCCAGACGTTGAACCTGGTCTGGCGCTGAAAACTCTGGCGTATTTTGCAAAATGTATTACGGTAACAGCTGAGGAATCAAAACAATATTTTTCACAACAGGCAAATATCATCGTCACAGGTTATCCGGTACGTGCAGAACTATCAGCCTGGGATAAAGCCAGTGCCCGCGAACACTTTGGGATCAAAGGCGAATTACCTGTTGTCCTGGTCTACGGCGGTAGCAAAGGCGCTCGCTCCATTAATACTGCCTTATTGGCGCACCTCGCCAAGCTGCTGACACATGTCGAAGTGATCCATATCAGCGGTGAACTCGACTGGCCCGAAATTGACAAAAAACGTACGGCGCTCACCAAGGACCAGGCCGAACATTATCATGCTTTTCCTTATTTGCACGAAGACATGGGTGCAGCCATTGCGGTCGCCGACCTGGCAGTTTCACGGGCAGGCGCTTCAATTCTGGGCGAATTTCCTCAATTTGGCACACCTGCCATCCTTGTCCCATATCCGCATGCATGGCGTTACCAGAAAATCAATGCGGATACCCTCACCAAACGTGGCGCGGCCCTGATGATCGAAGATTCCAGGCTGATCAGTGGTCTTTACATGACCATAGAAATGTTATTGGAAACTCCCGAGAAACTGGACAATATGCGGAAGGCCATGCTCACCCTGCGCTCGCCAAATGCCGCGATTGATATTGCAGCTCAGTTGTTCAAATTGGCTGGAGACAAGAATGATCAGTCTTAATTTCGCATTCTGGATGCTGGTGGTCTTGTTTGGCCTGATCGGTATGATGCGTGGCTGGGCAAAAGAATTACTGGTATCTTTTAGCGTGATCCTGGCATTGGCATTCAACAGCTTGTTGATGCGCTACGTACCGGTAGTTAAATCGCTACCTATTGACGATACACCTTTATTCTGGATCCGCATCACAATCGTGACAACCCTGGTATTTTTCGGTTATCAAACAGTCGGTCTGCCTCGCTTCGCTTCGAAGGCCAACCGCGAAAAACTACAGGACAGCCTGCTCGGGTTTGTGCTCGGGGCGATGAACGGTTTTCTGGTAGTCGGAACGATCTGGTATTACCTGGCTGAAGCCAATTACCCATTTTCCGGCTTAATCACCCCACCCGTTGCTGGTACTCCCATGGGCGAAGCCGCCATGCACCTGATCCCAATCCTGGCTCCGCACCTATTGGGTGAACCTACAATTTACTTCGCCGTAATGTTATGCTTCATTTTCGTTTTGGTGGTATTCATCTAATGACACACGTTCATTTCATTGGGATTGGTGGTAGCGGTTTATCAGCCATTGCGCGGTTCCTGCTCGAGCAGGGCTACCGGGTAAGCGGCTCTGACCGCACGCTCTCGCCCCTTGCAACCAATCTCACCAAAGAAGGTGTTACCGTTTTCGTTGGTCACGCACCTCAAAACGTGACTGGTGCAGACTGGGTGGTACGTTCTTCCGCCATCCCGGATGACAATCCTGAAGTTGTGGCAGCCCTGGCAATCGGTATACCGGTTTATAAACGGGCGGATTTTCTCGGGCGCATGATGGCTCAACCTGATAAAGATGGCATTGCAATTGCCGGAACCCATGGCAAAACCACCACAACCGCAATGATCGCCTGGACTCTTGACCAACTCGGGGCAGACCCATCCTTTATTATCGGCGGTGTCTCCAAAAATTTCGGGGTCAACGCCCGGGCTGGCAAAGGCCGAGCATTCGTCATCGAAGCCGACGAATACGATCGCATGTTCCTGGGTTTACAACCACGCTACGCAGTCGTGACAAACGTCGAATATGACCACCCGGATATTTACCCAACCCCGGCCGAATTCTTTGGCGCTTTTCAGGAATTCACCCGGCTGGTACCTGATAATGGCGCTTTGATTTTCAGCGCTGATGACACAGGTGCAAGCAAGTTGGCCCAGGAAGCTCAACAGATGCACAAGCGCGTGGTGGGCTACCAGATTGCCAGTGATCAAGATCCGGGCAGCGCTGAGTGGCTATTGGCACAAGATGTGATTGCCAATGATCTCGGTGGCTACAGCTTTACCGCCACCGCCCATTTGCTATCCAGGCCAGATGAGCTCACCAAAGTTCAGCTGCAGGTTCCCGGATTACACAATGTTCGTAATGCGCTTGCCACCCTGGCAGTGATCAGTTTGGTGGGCTACGCCCTCCAGGATGCCGCAATCGCATTAAACAAGTTCATGGGCACGGGACGCCGTTTTGAAGTCATTGGTGAGGCCAAGGGCGTCACCCTGATCGACGACTATGCGCATCATCCGACCGAGATCCGTGCAACTCTGGAAGCCGCGCATGCACGTTTTCCATCCAAGCGCATCTGGGCCGTCTGGCAGCCGCATACCTACTCACGCACCCAGGCACTTTTCGCTGAATTCGCTGGTTCGTTCAACCAGGCTGATCAGGTTATCGTTAGCGAAATATATGCGGCCCGTGAGCCAAAACAAGCTTTCTCTTCGGAAGAAGTGGTCAAGGCCATGCATCACTCATCCGTCCACTTTATTCCGGCTCTGCCGGATATCAGCAATTACCTTGTTACTCACATCAAATCCGGCGATGTTGTTATCGTCATGTCCGCCGGAGATGCCGATCTGGTCAGTGCGGAAGTACTGGCTCGCAGGCAAGCTGAATAGCGCATCCGCCAACGACCGGAGGTTCATCATGACAGACAAGAAACATGCCTATCAATCCGATATTATCGCTCTTCCGCCCCTAAGAATGGTACTGGGAGATGTTCCAGATCCGAACACGGATGATAAACATCGTCTTTCGCGAGTTTTAGGCAAAGATAAACAAGAGCTTGAAGCCAGAAAAATTGTGACAAAGTTGATCGGACATTTAAAGAACAACGAAAAGTAAAGGAAGGTTGGTTGTGGATTCTGTCTTAACTGCTAATTTGCGCGACCGGTTCAGTAATCAGGTCCAGGAGAAGGTCAGCCTGGCGCCTTATACTTCCGCGCGCATCGGTGGTCCAGCAGATATATTAGTCACAGTCCGAACCAGCAAAGAACTCAGCGATACTGTTCAGGCTTGTTGGGATGCCAATCTGGGCTTTACGCTGATTGGAGGCGGAACAAACGTCCTGATCAGCGATAAAGGTGTTCGCGGAGTGGTGATCCTGAACAAATCCAAAGCATCAGAATTCCGTTTGGACCCTGAGCCAAGCGTTTGGGCAGAATCGGGCGTGGTTTTATCGAACCTTGCCCACCGTTGTGCGGCCCAGGGATTGGCCGGTCTGGAATGGGCAGCTACTGTCCCTGGAACAATTGGCGGAGCCGTTTATGGTAATGCTGGCGCTTTTGGCAGCGATATTGCTCACAACTTGCTGCGTGCAGAGATATTAACAGAATCTGGGCGCACATGGTGGTCTCTGGACAAAATGGAATATGGCTACCGCAGCAGCAACCTGAAACACAACCATCAAAAAGCCATTATCCTCTCAGCTGAGTTTGGATTAAATTATGCCCCAAATGAAACAATTAAGGCTACAATTGACCAATTTACAGCCCGTCGAAAAGCCAGCCAACCAGCCGGCGCCAGTATGGGCTCCATGTTCAAAAATCCGCCCGGCGATTTCTCTGGACGTTTGATCGAAGCCGCAGGATTAAAGGGCACACGCATCGGAACTGCTGAAATTAGCACGGTGCACGGGAATTTCTTTATCAACCATGGCGAAACTCGCGCTGCTGATATTAAAGCGCTTATCATGCTGGTCCAAAAGACTGTTTTGGATAAATTTAATGTCAAGCTGGAACTCGAAGTTGAACTGATTGGTGAATGGGAATGACAACAACACCGCGTAAACTCTGTATTGCAATCCTTTTCGGAGGCCGTTCTGGCGAACATGAAGTTTCTCTCATGTCGGCCCGCTCTGTGCTATCCGTGCTGGATCCCGCCAGGTATGACGTGGTTGAAATCGGCATTACTCACGACGGCACCTGGTTGACAGGCCATAATGCCCTGGCAGCGTTTGAACAGGGAAAAACCGACCATCTCTTCCCCGCCAGCCTGCTTCCTGACCCTACCAGGCCGGGGCTCTACGTTATAACCAATTCTGGATCCAGCCTTGCGCGCGATGGCAAGTCAGATGGAAATACCATCAACGTTGATATTTATTTTCCCATCCTGCATGGCACCTACGGAGAAGATGGCACCATCCAGGGACTGTTCGAAATGGCAGACGTGGCCTATGTTGGATCAGGCGTCATCGGTTCATCAGTAGGCATGGAAAAGGGTGTATTCAAAGACATTATGATCGCGAATAACATCCCGGTCGTCAAATCCATCGTCGTACTGCGGTCTGAAATCGAAAAAGACATCAATGGCATCGTAAAACGCGCCGAAGGTGTTGGGCCTTACCCGCTCTTTATTAAACCTGCAAATCTCGGGTCATCTGTAGGCATAAGCAAATGCAGCACACGCGCTGATATTGCTGAAGGCCTGATCGAAGCGGCCCAATACGACCGACGTGTGCTCATCGAACAAGGTGTTCGAAACCCACGCGAACTGGAAGTCTCTGTCATCGGTAACGATAATCCCGAAGCTTCTGTCCCAGGTGAAATCATCCCTGGCGCTGACTTTTATTCTTACGAAGCCAAATATGTATTGGGTACATCTGTGTTGCAAATTCCAGCTGGCTTGAGCACTGTGCAAACCGCTCAGATCAAAAATCTGGCAGTCCGCGCTTACAAAGCCATTGATTGCTGCGGTATGGCACGGGTCGATTTCCTGCTTGACCCACAAACAGAAGAAATCTTTCTGAATGAGATTAACACCATTCCTGGTTTTACGAAAATCAGCATGTACCCTAAACTTTGGGAAGCCAGCGGCCTGCCTTACGCCGCACTGGTAGACCGTCTTATTGATCTCGCATTGGAACGCAAATCCGACCGCGATCAGACTGTCCACACACTACGGAGGGAAAAATGAGCCAGGACCGAACAACCATCACTCGTGCCGAAGCTATTCGACGTCGAAAAGAAGAAGAGCAAAAGAAACGGGATAAATCGACATTTAAAAATGTCTCAACACCCAAATCTACCTCCGCGCCGCAAACTTCAGCCAACCCACGCAAGGGCTGGGCCCCACAAGCCACGCACAGTGCCACACCTGTTTCTGCCAGCCGCTGGCAGCGCCGGAATGATATCGCCATGAGCTTACCCTACAGCCAAAATCGAGGTTACCAAGCGCCAAAAACTCCTGGTATTTCTATTTCGATGCCACATATCAGCTTCGGACCACGCTGGATCTCATTATTAATTGTTATCATTTGTTCTACTGGCCTGTATTTTATGCTAAATCTCGATCCATTTATCGTACATACGGCAGAAATATCCGGAAACGAACGCATTAATGCCGAAGAAATCCAAAGTGTATTGGGCATAGTCGATAAACCAACAGCCATCATCGAACCGGCACAGATTGAGGCAAATATTCTGGCTGCTTTCCCCGATATTTCAAAAGTGCAAATCGGCGTAAACTTCCCAAATAGCGTGGTAATATCTGTGACTGAAAGAATACCCGTGGCTGCCTGGCAACAAAATGGCCAGACTGAATGGGTCGATGCATTGGGGTACTCATTCCAACCTCGTGGAGAGATCCAGGGATTACCAACTGTAATTGCTAATGGAGCACCACCAACCCCAATCGTTGACCCCAAGCAAGTTGGCGGGCCAAAACCTTTTTTACCAGCTGATTTATCCCAGGCAATCAGCACTTTATCATCTCAATTGCCCCAAGACGCAACCATGATTTTTGATCCGCGTTACGGTCTCGGTTGGAATGATCCAAAAGGTTGGCAAGTTTTCTTTGGCCGTTCTCTGGTAGATGACAACCTTAAATTGAAGGTCTACGAAACAATGTTGGCATATTTGACCAAGGAAAACATTCAACCCACCATGATCAGCGTTGAGTACCCAAACGCTCCGTTCTACAAAGTGGAGCAATAAAATTATGGATGAAAATATCGTCGTTGGAATTGATGTAGGAACAACAAAAATTTGCACCCTGGTAGCACGGGTGGAACCAGATGATTCCTTGCGTATCATGGGGGTGGGCATTGAACCATCCGAAGGGATACGCAAAGGTGTCATCGTAGATTTGACCGCCGCATCACAGGCGATTGCCCGTTCGATTGTGCAAGCCGAACAAACTTCGGGGGTCAAAATCGAGACCGCCCTGGTCAGTCTGGCTGGCGCACACGTAGCTTCCATCAACAGCCGCGGTGTGGTGGCTGTTTCCGGGCATACTGTGGAAGAATCAGATATCGAACGAGCCATGGATGCTGCCCGGGGCGTGGCCATCCCCAACAGTCGTGAAGTCATTCACGTCATTCAGCGAGGCTTTTCGCTTGACGGACAGGACGGAATTCACCAACCAATTGGCATGCATGGCTATCGCCTGGAAGTGGAAGCCCACGTGATCACCGCAGCAACTGCCACGGCAGAAAATCTCAGGCAGGCCATGGGGGTCGCCGGGGTTCATGTAGCCCAATTTGTCCTCAACCCACTTGCCTCAGCTGAAGTGGTACTGACTGACACAGAGCGGAATATGGGTGCAGTGGTGTGCGATATAGGCGGTGGTACAACCGACCTGGCCATTTATGTAAATGGTGACGTATGGCATACCATGGTTCTGGCCGTCGGCGGCAACCACATCACCCAGGACATTGCGCATGGGCTGCGCCTACCGATCAACCATGCCGAGGATGTCAAAAAACAACATGGACATGCGCTTCAATCCGAGGTAGGAATGGATGAAGCCTTCAATATACAGCCTTTTGGTGCTGAGAATCAAACTCGCATGAGCCGCCGCGACCTCTGCCTGATTATTGAGGCGCGCGTGGAGGAAATGTTCGACCTGGCCCTCCAGGAAATAAAACGTTCTGGTTATGATGGCCTGCTGCCCGCAGGCATGATCCTGACTGGCGGTACAAGTCTGCTGCCTGGCATACGCCAATTGGCAACAAGAGTACTTGGTATGCCTGTTCGCACGGCTCAGCCGGAAAAATTACTGGGATTGGCCGATAAACTCAATTCTCCGGCCTATTCCACCAGTGTGGGCCTGCTTGCCTGGGCAGCTGCCATGCAAGCCCTTCCGGTGTCCTTTCGAGATAATCCCAAAAAAGGGCGCAAGGTACAAAAAGGAGATGGCGAAAATTGGAATACTGTCAAAGACTTGCTCAAACGCCTGCTCCCTTAACCAAGATTTATCGACTTCAAAGGCCAGATTTGCCCTGCAAATCGCCTTCACCCCTTAATCAACTTTAGATGAACCGCTAATCACCGGTACTCAGAATAGGAGAAAATAATGGATATCAAACCTGTGGAAACTTTTGCCCGTATAAAAGTCGTTGGTGTCGGTGGGGGCGGCTGCAATGCTGTCAACCGTATGATCATTGAAGGTATTCAGGGTGTCGAATTTGTTGCCATAAATACCGATGCTCAGGCTCTCCTTTTGGCCAAGGCTCCCACCAAGGTACGCATCGGCGACAAACTGACCCGCGGCCTGGGTGCCGGCGGCAACCCTGAGGTTGGCCGGAAATCAGCCGAAGAAACTGCTGAGGAGCTTTATTCGGTGCTGAAAGGCGCTGATATGGTCTTCGTCACAGCAGGTTTGGGTGGCGGTACCGGCACAGGAGCTGCCCCCATTGTGGCGCAAATAGCCAAAGAATGCGGCGCATTGACGATTGGCGTTGTAACTCGCCCCTTCACCTTTGAAGGCGGACGCCGGATGCAATCTGCCGAATCTGGCATGGAAATGTTGAAAGAACACGCCGACACACTGATTGTCATCCCGAATGACCGGCTCTTACAAATCGTGGACAAGAAAGCCAGCCTGAGTGATGCTTTCCGCATGGCGGATGATGTTTTACGCCAGGGTATTCAAGGTATTTCTGAACTGATCACTGTGCCCGGCCTGATCAACCTGGACTTTGCCGATGTGAAGGCGATCATGTCTGAAGGCGGCGCAGCACTCATGGCAGTCGGCCACGCTGAAGGCGATGACCGTGCCCGCCTGGCCGCTGAACAAGCCATTTCCAGCCAACTGCTCGATATCACCATCGATGGCGCCCGCGGTGTACTGTTCAACGTAACCGGCGGTCCAAACATGACATTGTTCGAAGTGAATCAGGCCGCCGCCATCATTCGAGAAACCGCGCACCCGGATGTTAATATGATCTTTGGTGCCGTCATCGATCCAAACATGGGCGACGAAATCCGTATTACCGTAATTGCCACTGGTTTCGAACGCGCTTCCATGCGTCCTAGCATTGTTGCACAGCGTCCGCAAACAAATAACAATCGCCAGCAGCCAGACCGGCAACAGCCCACCCCTGCTGCCCCCCGCCCGCAGCCTGTACAAAACATGCCACAGGAACAGCGGGGTTACGAACCCAGCACCTTAAGCGCCCCGCCATCTGTGCCTCCGGCGAACATAAACCCGCCAGAGTTTAAGCCCCAACCTTCATACCAGGAAGATCTGGATATCCCAACCTTCCTTCGCAATCGCCGGTAACACTAAACCAGGGGGCGCAGCATGCTGCGCCCCCTGTGATTCTTATGCATCCCAAAACGCCCCCCCATCCCGGTGAAATCCTCATCGCCGAATATACATACATCGCTCAGACCGCTTTTCAGGCGAATGAAAAAAGCGCCCGGGTTACATCCTTCGATATCACTGCGATCGGCAGCCTGATTGCGCCCCTAATTACCACCCAATTTGCATTCACACCCGATAAACTCATCTGGCTTTATTGGGGCTTTGCAGGTCTATTCCTGGCGCTAGCCCTGCGTGGGATCCTAACGATACTGGAGCTAGCCAAGCTGCGCAGCACCTGGTTTGAAAGCATCATCGCCATGAACCAGATCAAAGAATATTACTTCAAGCACTTTGAAGAAATTGAAGAGGCTTTCGCCTGGCGAACGGAAAACACACCCAAAAAGTTCAAGATAAACAGCGTGGGCTTTATGTTGGTCACGCAGGTGTCCATTTTAAGCGCAGCAGCGCTGGGTGCATCTGTGTTTTTCTCTCTGGAAGCGATTTCAGGAAACATTCTTTGGCTCCCCGCCCTGATCGTTGGAGTATTTTTTTTCGTTTTCCAATTGGCGCTGTATCGAAACAACTTGAGATAACCTAACAAGGCTGCCAGAATTAAGCCAGATTGGTTTCACCCCATAGGCGACAATTTCTTTGCAAAACAACCTGCTCCATGCTTTTTTAATAAAATTTTGCACAAACAGTCCAGCTACTGTGGAAATAAAAAATCGCTCGATATCTTTCAGATATCGAGCGATTTTTATTAATCCTGCCATTCCAATTCGTAATCCCCAATCATTACCGTATCTCCATCCCTGATGCCCGCTTCTCGCAAGGCTGCTTCAATTCCAAGGAATTCCATTAGCTTTTGGAAACGACGCAGAGAACCGGCATGCTCAAAATAGGTCATCTTTGCGGTACGTTCAATCCCTGCCCCAGCAACCCGCCACTCTCCAGAGCCCTCATGCGAAATCACAAACTGCTTGGGATCATCTTTTGGACGATAAACCGGCAGTGGTAATTCTGTATCTGCCAATTCAGGCGTACTGGCCAATTTACCCACAGCAGAAAGTAACAATTCGCGAATATCGGTACGAGCCATCGCAGAAATAGCCATCAGCTCATAGCCGCGCTTCTTAAGCTCTTCCTTCAGATCGGGATAAAGTTCTGCCGCCTCGGCCTGGTCCATTTTGTTTAATGCCACGATTTGCGGCTTTTTAGAGAGGTTTGGGTCGAATAGCGAGAGTTCACCGTTTATCTGGCTAAAATCGGCCAAAGGATCGCCGGATAGGCCATCCAGAAGATGGATCAGGACCCGCGTGCGCTGAATATGTCGAAGAAAATCGTGTCCGAGCCCGGCACCCTGGCTGGCGCCTTCGATCAGTCCGGGAATATCTGCGAGCACAACCGTGGTTTCAGCATCGATCCTGGCTACACCCAGATTAGGCTCCAGGGTTGTAAACGGATACGGTGCAATCTTGGGCTTGGCATTTGTCAGAACAGATAGTAAGGTGGATTTACCGGCATTAGGAACGCCAATGATACCGATATCGGCGATGAGTTTCAATTCAAAGCGTAACTGCTTCTCTTCACAGGGCTCACCCTTTTCGCCAGTACGAGGCGCCTGGTTACGTGATGTGGCAAAATGCTGATTGCCCCGGCCTCCGCGCCCGCCCTTGCAAATGATCAGGCGCTGACCGGGATCGGTCAGATCCCCAAGCAGTTCACCTGTCAGGTTATCAAAGATCACTGTTCCGGGTGGAACAGGAATAATCAAATCATCCGAACCATGCCCAGACATATTATTCGGACCACCACCTTTGCCATCCTGGGCAAGAAAACGCATATTATGGCGATAATCTGACAGGGTATTCATGGTCACTCGTACTTCAATGACAACATCACCGCCCTTGCCGCCATCGCCGCCATCCGGACCGCCACGCGAAACAAATTTCTCCCGATGGAAATGCACCATCCCATTGCCACCATTTCCAGAGCGTACGTAAATTTCTGCTTGATCAATAAACATGTGCTTACACTTCTCACTCATCTGACTGTTCTGACAGTCGGGAACAAAAAAAAGGATTGAAATTATACCCCAATTTATGATTGTACCATTATGCCCGGCCGTCTGGCAAACTTCGTCCGGCAAACTTCGCGGGGTTGAATATTTGGCTCATTCCCGCCAGCAAATTTAGAACGGGACGGCAGATTGCCGTCCCGTTCTAAATTACCCTTCCAAATCTGAATTACAGATAACGATCAAGCCAGGTTGGATCTGCTCAATTATAGTCTTGACAGCTGGGAGCTATTGCGCAATTGGGCGCAAAAATACCCACAAATAAATCTTCTGCCGCATTTTCGGTATCACTTATTCACGTTACTTCGGCTTCGACCAGCTTACTTTTTCATTCCGAACTTCTTCATAAGCAAATCTGCCAATGTTGGCTGGCCAATCTCCTGAAGTTCATAGCGCACACGCTGGTAAGGCTTATTAATCTTGATGATGCGTGTCAGGTCAATCGGTGTACCAATGATGACAAGATCCACGTCAGAAGCGTTTATAGTGGCTTCCAGATCTCGGGTTTGCGCTTCGCCATACCCCATAGCCGGCAGAATGGGGCCAGTCCGAGGATATTTGACATAGGTGGCAGCGATGGATTTAACCGCGAATGGACGCGGATCAACGATTTCAGCAGCACCAAAGCGGCGGGCAGCCACATAGCCGGCTCCGTAGGCCATTTCGCCATGAGTAAGTGTGGGGCCATCTTCGACCACCAGCACGCGTTTGCCCTGAATGGCAGCCGGATCATCCACGAATAATGGGGATGCGGCTTCAATCACCACTGCATCCGGGTTTAGGCGGCGAAGGTTCTCGCGCACCTGGATAACTTTTTCAGGATCAGCAGTGTCGACCTTGTTGATAACGAAAACATCTGCCATCCGCACGTTAGTCTCACCGGGATAATAGGTGCTTTCGTGACCGGCACGATGGGGATCGGCAACTACGATCTGGTAATCAGAGACATAGAAAGAAAAGTCGTTATTGCCCCCGTCCCACAAAATAATATCAACTTCTTTTTCGGCCTGGCGCAAGATTTTCTCGTAATCGACACCGGCATAAACGATGACACCGTTATCAATATGGGGTTCATATTCTTCACGCTCTTCAATGGTGCACTCATGCTCATCGAGATCGCCATAATCGGCAAAACGCTGCACTTCCTGGCGAACGAGATTACCGTAGGGCATGGGGTGACGAATGGCAGCCACTTTATAGCCCATCTCGCGCAAAATAAGGGAGACGCGCCGTGTGGTTTGCGATTTTCCTGAGCCGGTGCGCACTGCACAAACCGAAATGACCGGCTTGGTAGATTTTACCTGGGTATATTTTGTGCCCATGATACGGAAATCGGCACCCAAGGCATTCACCTGTGAAGCCTTATGCATAACATACTCATGAGGCAGGTCAGAATAGGCAAATACCACCTGTTCAACGTTGTGTTTCTTGATCAATTCCGCCAGATCAGATTCAGCAAAGATCGGGATACCCGCCGGATAAAAATCACCAGCGAGCTCTCTGGGGTATAGGCGTCCTTCAATATCCGGGATTTGTGTGGCGGTAAATGCTACAACTTCGTAATCCTTGTTCCCACGGAAGAAGGTATTGAAATTGTGAAAGTCGCGTCCAGCGGCTCCCATGATGAGGGTTTTGATGGGTGACATGCAAATTCTCCTGTACAGAAAAGATGAATTTCAGTAAAGTTCTTGCAATTATCACGGTAGCTGTATTTGAATCAAAACAACAAAGATACTCCCGCGCTTCAATGGAGATTCTTCGCCCAATTCAGGGCATCCTGTGACATTCCAAAAAATTACTGACTTTCGCAACAAACTTTGTCTGTTACGTCACATCACTTCTGGGGCTGTGATGCCCAAAAGCGCCAAGGCATTGGCGATCGTTTGTTTTGCGGCTGCAACCAACCGCAAACGAGCAGATCTAACCGACTCGTCATCGGTTTGGAGAACCGGCACTGCATGGTAAAAACTATGGAAGGTATTTGCCAGATCATAAACATAGGCCGCGATGATCATCGGGCGATACTCATTTGCAGATTGCTGAACCAGCGCTGGGAAACGTGTGATCTGTTCAATTAGCTCAATCTCATGATTTGTCAAAATATATTCGAATTTTGCAGAAGGCAGCTCAGCATCTTCAGGCAACTGCTTTTCTGCCCTATATTTTTTCAGAATGGAATTTGCACGGACAAAAGCATTTTGGATATAAGGACCCGTACGGCCATCAAAGCTGAGCGCTTCGTTTACATCAAAAACAATATCCTTGTTATTATCCACTGCCAGCATGGAATACGCCAGCGCACCCAATCCAATTTTTCTGGCAACGCCTTCACGTTCAGCCTGAGGCATTCCCGGATTCTTCTCCGCAATGACTGCAAGCACGCGTTGGATGGCCTCGTCATAGACTTCCTTGAATAGGACCACCCGCCCACGACGCGCAGACATGGCACCTTCAGGTAAGCTGACATACCCGTATGAAAGATGGTAACACTTCTCTGCTTGAGGAAAACCCCACAGTTTGAGAATGGCAAATGTCTGCTGCATATGCAGCGACTGGCGTACGTCAATCACATATATTGAGCGATCAACGTGATATTGTTCAAACTTCACCCTGGCCAAAGCCAGGTCTTTTGTCAAATAGAGAGTAGTTCCATCTGAGCGCAAAATAACATTCGTGCGATACTTTTCCTTGGTCAGGCCCAGCTTCTCATCTATCTTGACAATTACTGCGCCACCGTTGGGTCGCTCATCGGTTGCAATATCCCTTGCAATCAATTCATCGACGATCGCCTTGGATGGTTCATCCACTTCACTCTCAAAAAACCAGACATCAATTTTCGTATCCAGTAGATCCAGGATGTCACGTAATTCCTGCAAGCTCCACTCGCGAGTTTCCAGCCAAAGCTTGCGCACCTGCGGATCGCCAGCATCCCACTTCCTGTACATTTCACGCCGTTCAAGATCATATCCTTCCCGGCGGCTCTTTTCTTCTACGCTTTCAGCGTCCTTGGCTTCAAGCAGGCGGGTGGCTTCAACATAAATATTGGCAAGCCATTGTCCACGCTCATGAACACCAAGCGGTTCTTTTCCCCGATAAAATTTATCGTAAGCCCATATAACAGTAATGACACCCAGACCAATATCGCCCGGGTAGGAAGCGCGGATGGTCTCGTACCCTGCAAACTGTACGATTCTAGCCAACGACTCGCCTAACATGGTGTTGCGCGCATGTCCAATATGAAAAGAATGGTGTGTGTTCGGCTGTGCATACTCCACCATCACACGCTCGTTTTTTTTCTCGCCGGCTCCAAAGCACATCCCGTCCGCTAAAACGGTGTCGACCACTCTCGATGCGTATTCTGGCGTGGAAAAGTAAAGATTCAGATAAGCCTTAACCGCTTCTATATGGCTGATATTTGGAATGGAGCCAATATAAGCCCGAACCTGTTCTGCCATTTCCGCTGCACGCTGCGGCACAGGCAGACCTTTACCCTTGCCCGCTTTGGCCTCATTGGCCGCCATCTGAAAAAATGAGACAGATATGCCCCATTCTCCCATAAAAGGAATGGGGGCCCATTTCAGGTCTGTCTCGGGGATGTCATTATCGGCACAAAAGGCCTGGATTTTTGTCTGGATGGCGTGTTGCTCTAATTCAAACATACTTCACCTGTAGGAATGATTTCTCAATGGCGATTATAACATCCGTAAAGAGCTAAGCGCGGGCTTATGACCTTTGGAAAAACCAAATAGTGACTTTCGACATGACAAAAGCCCTGGTTGGCCCGGCTATCCCACCAGCGCCAACCCACAGAAGCCTGCCCACCGCCCACGATGCTAGTCAATTGGAAAGTCTGGTCCACCCGCCTGGTTGGTTTTATTTGCAAACAAATTACGGTTTGCTATCCAGGACTCCAGACCCAACCCTGGGAATCACAAAGGCGGAAGCGCAAAGCTCCCGCCATAAGTGACAACAGAAATAAGTGAACTTACTTCGTCTGTGCCGCAGCCATCGCCTTCATCAGGCGACTCTTGCGACGGGCAGCATTGTTCTTGTGAATAACACCCTGCACAACTGCTTTATCCAGGCGGCTAATGGCTGCGACAACAACTGCCGGATCAGGCTTGCCTGTTTCAATAGTGGCGCGAGCATCACGAACGGCAGCACGAGCAGCACCGCGAAAAGTACGGTTGCGCAAGCGGCGTTTTTCATTCTGGCGATTGCGCTTAATCTGAGACTTAATGTTTGCCAAAGTATTTCCTCCGAAAATGATTCCAGTACAACGGGGCTAAATTCTACACGAGAGGCGGGTTTTTGTCCAGTCCAAAAACATGCCCAAAAAACATGGAAACCTGCCACCATTTCTAGTGGCAGGCAGTTAACTATTTGGTTGGTGAAGCCGTCACGGTTGGCGCTGCAACTCCACCGGGTGGAGTTGGGGTAAAGGGTGATGGTGGTGTTGGAGATGCCCCAGGAGTGATGGTCGGTTGAGGTGGATTGGTCGGGGTTACCAGGTTGGCGCGCACAACAACTGCCTGCCCAACGAAGATCTTGTTCGCATCGGTGATCTTGTTCTCTTTGAGAATATCTTCAAAGGTACTATTAAACAAGGATGCAATCCCAGCAATCGTATCTCCTGCCTGAATAATGTAATTGATCTTCGTGCCAATCGGTAAATTGGGAGGAATCGGCGTGTTGGTCGGCAGTTGATAATCCGGATTCGGAATCTTAATCTTCTGGCCAATGCTGACATTGGCTGTGGATGGATCAATTTCCGGATTCAAAACAAACAACTTTTGAATACCAAAGTCTCCCAGACTAAACTTTTCCGCAATTGTGGAGAGGTAGTCACCTTCCTGAACTGTATATTCAAACGGTTCGCTCGGAGTTGGTGGGATCGTCTGGGTAGGCGTCTGTGTTTCGGTAACAGTTGGAGTAAATGTTGACGTACTGGTTGAGGTTGGGGTAACTGTGGTCGTGGGAGTCTCAGTCGCAAACAAAGTGATCTTGGGCCCGTTACCATTGGCCAACCAGACCACCAACAAAATAATACCGGCAACCAGCATCAGCACGACCAGTCCCCAAATAACAAATGGGCCCACTTGTTGACGCTTACGATAAGATGAAATCGTTGATGCCGGATCTTTGGATAATGATGATGCCATGGGTTTCAGCAGCACCTTGGATGGTTTCTTGGGAGGAGTCGGATTGTCGCCTGTCATTAGGTTTACCTTTCATTCACAGTAAGAAGGCAGGTTGCACCCTGCCTGTCAATTGTATTCTACCTGAAAATTGTCTGGAACGGGGCAATATACATCAAAGTGCCCTTGGTTTGGAAATTTTTATACTTCTTTATAAATTCACATGAGCCTTTAGGAACTGGCCTGTGTAACTCTCTTCGACTTGCATGATCTGCTCAGGGAAACCTTCGGCAACCAACATACCACCGCGATCTCCACCTTCAGGGCCAAGATCAATAACCCAGTCGGCCACCTTGATAATATCCAGGTTGTGCTCAATAATCAATACTGAGTTCCCAGAATCTACCAGGCGCTGAATAACTTCGATCAGCTTGTGAACATCAGCTGCATGCAAGCCCACCGAAGGTTCATCCAATACATACAAGGTCCGGCCAGTTGCCCGACGAGATAATTCCTTGGCCAGCTTGACACGCTGTGCCTCTCCACCCGAAAGCGTCGTGGCCGGCTGCCCAATTTTGACATATCCCAGGCCCACTTCCTGCAGCAAGCCAAGTTTATTGACCATATTGGGAAATGCAGAGAACAATTCCACGCCTTCTTCCACGGTTGTATCCAACACATCGGCAATTGACTTACCTTTGAAGTGCACCTGCAGCGTTTCGCGATTAAAACGAGTGCCATGGCAAACATCACAGGGAACATAAATATCCGGTAAGAACTGCATCTCAATTCGCAGCATACCCTGCCCCTGGCAAGCCTCACAGCGTCCGCCGTGCACATTAAAAGAGAATCGTCCAGGTTTATAACCACGGATCTTGCTCTCCGGTAGCTCTGCATAAAGTTTACGGATCTCGTCAAAAAGGCCGGTATACGTACCCGGATTTGAACGAGGCGTGCGCCCAATGGGAGACTGGTCGATATCGATAATTTTATCCAGGTATTCAACCCCA
This sequence comes from uncultured Anaerolineae bacterium, assembly GCA_903854805.1. Next base: position 16,265 of record CAINXK010000387.1, on the reverse strand, counting down.
TCGATCCGGTCGTGCTCTCCAGGCGTTGTGCGCGCTCCGTTCAGTTTGGCGGCCAGCGAGTTATACAAAATTTCGGTCATCAGGGTCGATTTTCCCGAACCTGAGACACCTGTGATGCAGATTAATTTCCCGAGCGGGATATTAACAGTAATGTTCTTAAGGTTGTTTGCGCGCGCGCCTACGATGGTCAGCAACTTACCATTTCCGGCACGGCGCTCCTTGGGAACCGGAACCCTTAACCGACCAGAAAGGTATGCGCCGGTCAACGATTTCGGATTAGCCAGAATCTGTTCTGGCGTGCCTTCTGCAACAACCTCACCACCATGCGCGCCCGCAGCTGGGCCAAGGTCAATGACCCAATCAGCCGTACGAATGGTTTCATCATCATGCTCAACAACCAACACCGTATTGCCCAGGTCCCGTAAACCCTTCAGGGTGGTCAGCAGGCGATCATTGTCGCGTGGGTGCAGGCCAATGGAAGGCTCATCAAGCACATACAAAACACCAACCAGACGCGAACCTACCTGGGTTGCCAACCGGATGCGCTGTGCTTCTCCACCGGAGAGCGTGGCCGCCGAACGATGCAGAGTCAGGTAATCGAGGCCAACATTTACTAAAAAACCCAGCCTGGAAATGATTTCTTTCAGTATCCGTTCTGAAATAGCCATTTGCCGCGCTGTCAGCGGGGAATCTTTCCCTGCAAGCTTCTCCGCCCATTCCAGCGAATGTAAAACTGGCCATTCAGTTATCTTTAAAATGTTCGCATCGGCCACCGTGACGGCCAGGGCCTCAGGCCGTAGTCGTTTGCCCCCACAAGTAGGGCAAGGACGGTTGGTCATAAATTCAGAAATCTTATTGCGAATAAAATCTGAGTTCGTTTCGCGGTAGCGGCGTTCCAAATTACCAATCATGCCTTCAAATGCAGCATCGAAAGTAGCCGAGCGCCCTTCCCGATTGTGATAGTGGACGCGGACTTTTTCGCCATTAGTGCCACGCAATACGAGGTTTTGGTGCTCCTGCGATAATTCTCTAAAAGGCTTATTCATGTCAATGTGATAATGGTGCGACATGGCCTCCAACATCTGCCAATAATAACCAGGGTTACCATCTTCGCGAACGTTATTCCACTCCATCGCGATTAAGGCACCATCCGCCAGCGATTTTTCCGAGTCGATAACCTGGTCTGGGTCAATCTCCAGCTTTGCGCCAAGGCCCTGGCAGTCTGGGCAAGCCCCATGTGGAGTGTTGAAGGAAAAGGTGCGCGGTTCAATTTCAGGCAAAGAGACGCCGTGTTCAGGACAGGACAGATTTTCCGAAAAGAACAAATCGTGAGTCGCCACATCTGTCTCACCTGCGCTCTTACTCTCACCCTTCTGCTTCTGACCCTGCCCATCCAGCACTTGAACGGTAACATACCCTTCGCCAAACTTAAGCGCAGTTTCAACCGAATCTGTCAGACGCGTACGAGCACTTTTCTCATCTTCTTCTGTAGCCGGGCGGCTGATAACCAGGCGATCCACCACCGCATCGATATTATGGATTTTGTAACGATCCAGGGTGATCTCATCATCAAGGTTGTAAGCAACGCCATCCACGCGCACCCTGGTAAAGCCAGACTTACGTACTTCTTCAAAAACGGCCTGGTAGGTTCCCTTGCGGCCTCGCACGACTGGCGCAAGCAACATGATCCGCAGACCTTCTGGTAGATTTTCGATGGCATCTACAATTTCCTGCGCAGATTGTTTGACCACTTCCCGCCCGCAGATGGGACAGTGTGGAATTCCAACTCGCGCATACAATAGACGCAAATAATCATAAATCTCGGTTACAGTTCCAACCGTGGAACGTGGATTATGCGAGGTTGATTTCTGGTCGATGGACACCGCCGGGGACAGACCTTCAATATAATCCACATCCGGTTTGTCCATTTGCCCAATAAATTGTCGCGCATACGCAGAAAGCGACTCAACATATCGCCGCTGGCCCTCTGCAAAAATAGTATCGAAAGCCAGTGACGATTTACCAGAACCAGAAAGGCCTGTAATAACGACGAACTTATCACGCGGGATTTCAACCGTGATATTTTTCAAGTTATGTTGGCGCGCGCCAACTACACGAATAACATTATGAGTCATAGGGAGTTTGAGATAAAGGAACGGAACGAAAACAGGTCAGGATATTCTGCTTGCACAAAATATCCAATCACGAATCGATATGCTGCTGCGATTTTCTAACGATAGTCTTGTCGGAAATGCTACGAGCTCAGATAAGATAAAAACAAGTATATTTGTAGACAAATCAATTGTAGCACATTTGTTTTGTTTTTTACCTCACAAAACTCTGTCAATTCAGACTTCGACAAACAATAATTATACCAGCCGCGAAAAAATAAATCCGCATTTCATGACTCTGCCATAGCTCCAGGTCGCAAATGCCAAACCCCAGCTTCCTGATATCGGGATGACCCTAATTTTTGGGCTATACGGATCATTCAGCATGTTATACTCGCAATATTGAAACTATTTTTCACCGGCAGGGTTAAGATATCTGTAACCTGCCTGAAATTTTTCCTTCGAGGCAGTTATGGATCTCACTGATGAAGAAGTTCTCACACGCGCGGCACAAGGCGACAGGGACGCGTTTGGGTTGATTTACGAACGCTATATTGATCGAATTTATAACTACGTATATTACCGGACCGGTAATGTAAACGATGCTGAAGACCTGACGGCGCGCGTATTCCAGCGGGCGATGAACCACATCGTCAATTATACCGATCGCGGTGTTCCGTTTTCTGCCTGGCTTTATCGCATTGCTCACAATCTGGTGGCCAACTGGCACCGTGACCGCAGCCGTAAGCAAGAAATCCCCTTATCGGAGACACCGCTAATCGCCAAAGGGGACGCGCCAGAATCCAGCCTGGTGCACAACCAACAGCAGGAAGCCCTGCTCAAGTTAATCCGTGGCCTACCAGCTGAACGTCAGACTTTACTGATCCTTAAATTCGTTGAACACATGTCCAACGCTGAAATTGGAGAGATTATGGGGCGCAGTGAAGGCGCGGTTAAAAGCCTGTACCACCGCACCCTTCTGGCCTTGCGAGATGAAATTGGCAATGTTGATGATTACAGCGACTAGTTTTTAACAATCGAGCATTCGAGTTCGATCAAATACTAAGCCCAAGGAGAATAAGATGCTGCGTATCGTAACGGATGGAGCTGCAGATGTACCCCAGGAATGGCAGAATGAATACGCCATAGATATTTGCCCCATCAACATCCAATTCGGGGAAAAAACCTACCTTCAGTATGTCGAACTTGACAATGAGGGCTTCTATAAGCTGGTTGATGAAACCAAAAAAATCCCAAAAACATCTCAACCCACCCCACACCAATTTAGTGAATTCTACAAAAAAATCGCCCAGCCCGGTGACACAATTCTCTCCATTCATGTCACCAGCAAACTCTCTGGCACTTATGCCTCTGCAATAGCCGCCGGACGTGACCTGGCCGGCACCTATGATGTTATTCCTTTCGACTCTGCCACAGGCTCAATGGCGATTGGTTACATGTGCCGTGCGGCTCGCATTCTGGAGCGATCTGGAAAAAACACCGAAGAAATCATTAAACATCTCGAAACCATGCGCGATACCGGCAGAATCATCCTGGCCCTGGATACACTGGACTATGCCCGTATGAGCGGTCGTGTTGGGACCATGCAAGCTGCGCTGGCTTCCGTTCTCAATGTCAAACCGATAGCAATACTCAAAGACGGCCTGTTGTTGATGACCGAGAAAGTACGCACTCGCAAAGCCTCGCTTGAACGATTGCTAACCATCGTGAAGGATGAATTCGGCAGCAAACCGGTCATGGTAGCTATTTTGCACGCCCGCGACCCCAAAGCAGGCCAGGAATTATTGGAACAGGCCCGTCTCAAACTTAATGTTAAAGAAATTTATCTGGTCGACCTTTCCATCTCGCTCGCGGCCAATTTCGGCCCAGGTACAGTTGGAATCGTAACTTTCCCCGTGGAGTAAGCCAATGAAAGAAACACCCAGCGATTTCAATCCTTTTGAAGCCCGATTGGAAGCTGCCTTTCGCCCAGTTCGCCCTTCTAGTAAATATGTTCAGGTGCTCCGACAAAGAATTCAGCTTAAAGCCCCGGTGGAAGTTTCCCGGCGACTGAGTGATCCGCCATCCTTATTATTGATCCTGGGCGGGGTGCTTTCGGTTAGTTTGTTAATAATCACTTTCGTCAGGGCACTCTTTTACCTGACAAACCGCTCAAAAATTTGAATAATAAAAATGACCAGCTGAGCTGGTCATTTTTTATTATTCAACCAGGCTTGCCCCAGCTGATGCCCGGCAGATATAAATCTCCGGGTGAAGTCCACATTCAGCTTCATACCTGGTTGAAAGTTCTTTTGCAAAGCTTTCAGCCTGGTCCCGCGCAACCAGATTGACCGTACATCCGCCGAAACCTGCCCCAGTTAACCGAGCGCCAAAACAACCCGGAAGCGACTGAGCCACACGCGCCATCACATCCAACTCCAGGCAGGAAACTTCATACAGATCGCGTAAACTGGCATGACACTCATTCATCAACTGGCCGAAATGAACGAAATTAGCTTCCTTCAACAGAGGTATGGCTTGCTGAGCACGTTCGATCTCCTCGACGATATGTCTGGCGCGTTTCTCCACTACTTCCGGAAGCTTAAACGAAAGCTTGTTGAATGTTTCAACATCAATATCCCGCAGAGCTGTCATCCCAGGCAAATCAGTTTTTAAAATTTTAACAGCCGCCTCGCAGGCATCCCTGCGTTTATTGTATTCACCTGAAGTCAGTTTGCGCCTGATGGTCGTATCTGCCACCACAATCGACACTTCGGGCGAAAGCGGGACAGTCTGCCAATGAAGCGAACGGCAGTCCAGATACAACAACCGGTCGGTCTCCCCACACGCCGAAGCAAACTGATCCATAACTCCACAATTTACACCCACGTATTTATTCTCGGCCTTCTGCCCCAGACGTGCCAACTCCATTGCTGAGAGTTTCCAGCCTGCCAATTTCTGCCAGGCCACGCCAAATGCCATCTCAACCGAGGCGGAAGAACTCAAACCGGAGCCACGCGGCACATCAGATGAAAAAACTGCAATCATCGCAGGCGCGACCAGGCCCGCATCAGAAAACGCCCACATTACTCCCGCCGGGTAATAAGCCCACTCAGGCATGGCAGAGCCATCGGACTGAGTTTTTGTTAATAAAGTCTTCAGAGAGAAAACCGCTCTTTCGTCAAAATCAGCGGCAACCAGGATCGACTCGTCCGAATCTACAGGCGAAAAGGCGATATAAGTAGCCCGGTCGATGGCTGCGGGCAGAACAAAACCATCGTTATAATCCACATGCTCCCCCAACAAATTAACCCGTCCGGGTGCGCGGGCGACGAAGGCAGGTGCTACGCCAAATTTTTCGCGGAAAGTCTTTAAGACAACATCTTTTGGGTGCATCGGAGCCTCTTCCTGAAACGACTTTTTTTATCGGCCTTTATAGTGTACAGCTGATACAGCGCGCAAGCGCTCTACCGCCGCTTCTGGCGTGATATCACGCTGCGGCATTGCCAACATTTCATATCCAACCATAAACTTACGTACACTGGCCGAACGCAGCAGCGGTGGGTAAAAATGCGCATGCAAGACCCATTCCGGATGCGGCTGTCCATCAGCAGGGGCCTGGTGAAAGCCCATCGAATAGGGGAAGCTTGTCTCAAAAAGGTTATCATAACGGATCGTAACCTGTTTGAAGACATCTGCCAGGGCCGTGACCTCACTGGATGTCAGGTCACTCAAATACGCGCAGGGTCGGTGAGCAATGATCATCACCTCAAACGGCCAGACCGCCCAAAATGGAACCAATGCGCTGAAATGCTCATTACTGACCAGGATGCGCTGCTGACGTTTTTGTTCCTCTGCTAGATAATCGACCAACAGCGGGCGCCCATTACTATTGAGATAAACCGCCTGGGTGGCCAATTCTTTATTGATCTCGTTGGGCAGTTGTGATTGCGCCCAAAGCTGACTGTGCGGGTGCGGGTTGGAACAGCCCATTGCCACGCCCTTGTTCTCGAACACCTGCACATATCGGATAAAATCCAGGGCAGCCAGGTCAACTGATTCACGCGTCCAGGTTGAGATTACATTCTCAATTGCGGGAATATCCAACTCAGGAATGGTCAGGTCATGACGTGGTGAAAAACAAACCACCCGGCAGACTCCTCGCTCCGCTGTGGCAGTTAGCAGCGATTGAGGCCCAGCTTCAAAAGGAACCTCCCCCGCCAGGCTGAGCCCATCCTGATTGGCTGACTCTTGCGGCAACAAAGATGCAAAATCATTGTCGAATACAAACGTTTCAGTATATTGGGGATTATGGAAACCGCCCGCCCGATCATTCCCAGGACACAGGTAACAAGCCGGATCATAATGTGGCAGGTTGTCAACGGCCGATTTTTCCACCTGGCCTTGCCAGGGACGCTTCGCGCGGTGAGGCGAAACCAACACCCACTCACGGGTTAGGGGATTAAAACGACGATGCGATGAGTCAAACATATTTATTCCTTGACCATGATATGAAAACACAATCATTATAAAATGTTTTTGCCCATGGATGACACCATTTCTCGCTAATTGGGAATTTCGTTTCATGGTGTGCTGAACGATAAAAATTATCCCCGCGCTTGGTTAAACAATTTCGGCACTAAATGCGCTATTTTCCGCTGCCCATGGCCAATCTGCACATCAAATATTCAAGCCAATCCCGCCCGCGCAGGCTGCCCTTCATCGCTCAACATCCCCAAAATAAATCTAGCCTGGACCTTCCATGAAGGATGACCCAGGCTTATGCTCATCTCAGATATTGAGATGCGTTTCCAGCCGATGGTTGGAAGTTGCTATTCTAGTTTCTTTCTAAGAATGATGTAGTTCGCATGCGACCAGAGCAATGGGGTTGCAATCGCGCCCCAGCGCTCAAGCCAGGGTTGATAATATTCAGGGTCATTCAACATCGTTGGCACCTGCTCCGGCATACCCCCAGTTTCACTCGCAGAATTTTCCATCCAGGTTAACAAACTCTGGGCCTTTGAAATCTGACCGCTTTCGGCATAATACCACCCCAGCCAGCCAGCCAGAAGCACCCATTCACCGCCGCCATAATATGTATCAGCAGCATAGCGATGGACACCCCCACCCTGATGCAGCAATCTTTCAATCTCGCTAATGGTTCCAAGCATGACTGGATGTTGATGGTCAACCAGGCGGTATGGGGTGCAAAGTGCCAGCAAGCTGGCATCCACCGTCTCAGAACCTGCAAATTTGGCGAAATGCCCATTCACAAGACCCTTTTCAAATATAAAGATCTCAATCTCTGCCAGTGTGCTCGAACGATCCTTGCCATCCAAATCCTGGCAGGCCCGTAAACCACCGTAGATTGCCGCCAACGTGTGTGGATGGACCTTATCAGGAAACTCTTCCCAACAGTCATAGCACGGCAGTCTCCACAATGCTTCCAGGTAGCTGGCTACTGCGCTGGCAGCCTGCACCCATTCAGCTGGCAGATCAGCCCTGGAGCGCATGCGGTGTTCGTTCAAAGCCCACAACCAGGTCCCAAACCCATCCAGCTGAAAGTTTGGCCATTCTTCGCGTGTACCATCCTGACCTTCCAGGGTATAGCGTGTATGTAGTACTTCAGCTTCAGTAATTTCCCTGCCCACCGCTGAAGATTCAAGTGCCTGTTTGATCACATCGATCCGCTGGTTAACCGCTCCAGCAGCCCAGGCGTGAAAACGGTGTGCAGATTCGAATTGGTCAACCAGGTCCATGGAATAAGCAATAAAAGAACCATCCCGGAACCAGCAGTATTGATAGGTAGGGAAGTTTGGACAAGCCACGTATGCGCCACTGGCATGCTGGTGCTCTAAAATAATGTCAATACTGCGTTTTAGAAAATCCATCCTACATTTACTCCTACTATGAATTGGTTACGAATTAATTCAGTCGGCCTTCAGGAACAAGACACCCCAGTAATCCAAGCGGGGAATGGATATCTTGACGATCCCCGCGCTTTGCGTAAACACCATTTGCTCTGCCATTAACGACTCTCCATCCGGAGAAGCCCAATATACATTTTCGATTTCTTCGGCAATATCTAATTCCAGCATAAATTTTTCAACAGCCTGGGGTGCCGGGTGAACTTCATTCCACTGACTGCTCTGCAATCCAACCAGATTTACAAGGCTCAGTGACCACCCGTCTGGAATTTCCCGTACAAAAGCTTCAACACCCAGGGGGGTATGCACACAAATCCGAGCGGTCTCGGAGATGACCGGGCCAATCCAATCCGAATAACGCACAACAAAATCTGACGATCGGCGCAGCGCAGTCCGCAGCTCTTCAGAAAGTGCTTCGTGCTTGGGAAAGTAAGGATCAGATAGCAGACGCTCGTTTTCGCCAAGTTCAATCCGCGAGCCACCAGCAGAATGAATAAGCGCATTTGCGAGACGAATATTGCTGGTCCGCTCAGCAGGAATGTACAACGCGATCACCACGGCTTTCCCACCTGAAAGAGTCCTGGCATTCCGAACGATCCTGACAAGATCAAGATAAGCAGTATCTGGCGGCCAGACTTCAATATAATTAAAAGCGGTTGGCGCTGATGCCAATGATTCAATCGGCCAGTTACCGACCGCATTAAATAATACCGGCTGGTCAGGATGCTCGCGCACTGCAGCTTGCACGAAAGCGCCAAATGCAATTGGTAAATTGACTGGCTGCCCATCATGGTCATAAACTTCCCTGGGCTCCCCGTACTGGTCAATGTGCAAACCATCAAATGGCAGGCTTGCCAATACCTTCCCGCATTCATCCAACAAATGCCGCTGCCAAGCTGAACCGGGTGCCGGATTCATCAATCCCAGAAAATCATCTCCAAATGGGATTACCTTTCTATCCCGGTCATACAGCGCCCATTCTGGATGGCTGCGCCAGAATACAGCTGATGCGGCATAGACAGCCAGATATGGCATGGCAGCCATTCCATGCGCATGTGCCTCATCCAAAAGGTCACGAATCGTAACCAGCGACAACGGGCGTCCCAAAGGATCGATAAATTCATCCAGTGCAGGAACCAGGCTATCGTGGCGATATTGCCAGTCATAGAACTGCAACCCATTTATGTGATATTTTGCTAGTGTCTGCAAAGTTTCCGCAGCATTTTTTCGATTGGGAGAAAAATCGCACAGAAACCCATAGCGCGGAAAGGCAATCCAGGTTTCCAAAACGTCAAAAGCCGTCTGGATGCTGTCGCCCAAGAAAGCGCGTTCATCAGGCGATTGCTGAACCTTGATTTCTGCTCCATACCCACCCAAGCCCGGATACACGGGTTGCCACTCCCATTCCATCCGGTTTACGCCACTCGATAATTCGACTGGTCTGACAATTTGCTCGACAACACTGACTCCACGGGTTATCGTCAACTGCAAGTTAACTGAACTGAGTCCAGCCGCTTCCAGATTCAGGATCAACTTTACCGCTTGATCAAGCAGGTAACACCCACGGTCCGGATAAAAATCGAGAAAAATCAATTTTGGGTTTAACGACGGCATAGGAAGCTATCCTTTAATTCCAGTAGTAGATATACCTTGGACAAAATAACGTTGGAAGATGATAAATATGATCACCACAGGTACAAGCGCGATCAACGCAGCAGCAAATACCTGGCCCCACTCGGTCAAATGTTCGCTCTGAAATAATGCAATCCCAATCGGCAGGGTCCGCTGAAGCGCATCCCCGATATTGACATTGGCCCAGGTGTATTCTTCCCATGAGTATAGAAACGAGTTAATTACCACCACAGCAATCCCTGGCCCGGAAAGCGGCAGCACAATTTGCCAAAAAATCGTCCAGGGGCCGCCGCCATCAATCAAGGCTGCTTCTTCGAGATCTCGAGGAATATTTTCAAAGACCCCACGCAAGAGAAAGGTCTGCATGGAAATATTCATCGTTACATAAACCAGGATCAAGCCCCACAGATTATTATATAGATCAAGCCAGTGCGCCACGATGAACTGAGGAATAATCAACATCACCGGAGGCACCATCATCCCAAGCAGCAGGATGTAAAACAGGTTCTCTTTACCAGGGAAATCCAGCCGGGCAAACGCAAACGCCAGCATAGAGCTGACCAACACAGTCAACACAGTGCTGGCAAGAGCTACTTTGGTGCTGTTCCAAAAATACAACCCAAACTTGTCCGTGGTCAGCGCTTTTACAAAATTATTAAATGTGGATGGGACCGGCCATAGCTTTGGAGGCATTTCAAAGATCATTGTCTGTGGTTTGAATGCTGTGGAAACCATGTACCAGATGGGTACCACAACCAGCCCCAAACCGACCAATAAAATAATATAAGATATGACATTCACCGAAAATTGCGAGCGTTTCATATTATTCTCCCGCCGGCTTTCTCAGTAGTTTTAGCTGAAACAGACTCAGCCCGAAGACGAAAAGTGTCAACATATAACTGATAGCCGCACCACTACCAAAGTCAAGCCTGGAAAAAGTAGCCCGAACCATCAGGGTCAGGATCGAATGGGTCTGATCCATCGGATTTCCGCCATGCGTGATGAGCTGGAATGGCACATATGCGTTTAAACCACCCAACAGCAAAACCACCAACAGAAACACCAGCGTCGCTCTCAGCATCGGAAGCGTAATATAGCGTAATTGCTGCCAGCGGTTGGCGCCATCTACTGCGGCGGCTTCGTTCAAATCCACTGGAATGTTTTGCAATCCTGCCAGAAAAATAACTGCCGCCCAACCAACACCCTTCCATATGTCTACGAGAACCACAGGAACCAACGCCAAAACCCCATCTGCCAACCACATGATATCGTGATCAACAATATGCAAAATATCATTCAAGAAGTAATTCACCAAGCCTGACTGCCCACTGAACATATAGGTAAAGAGCAGGGAAACAATCACCCAGCTGGTGATTACCGGCAAATAATAGGCCACCCGAAAACCTGTGCGCCCACGGATTTTCTGGTTAAGCAGCACTGCCACGATAAAACCAAGGACCATCTTTACCGAAACCGTAATGATGGTGTATACGCTCGTATTCAAAACCGCCCGACGGAAAACCGGGCTGGCTAATTGAGCTGCGTAATTACTCAAGCCAACCCACACAGATCGTTCAGGGTGTGCGAAATTCCAATGAAAAAAGCTGATGCGCAGCGAATAAAGCAACGGGCCCAAAAAAAAGACCGCAAAAAGTACAAATCCTGGAAATAAAAAGATGATGGCAGGTATGATCTGGTTGCGAGTACGGGTTGAGAACATTGGATTCCTCATGGAATTTCAAATATTTTAAAAACGGAATGATATTTTCAAATCTTAAAAGACCAGAGGATTTTACCAGCGGTCAGCGAGCGATATACTCACTGACCGCTGATGTTTAGTGCGAAACTTTTTTGATTGCCTACTTTAGCAGAGCGTTGATCTCTTCAGCAGCCTGATCGAGAGCCGCCTGCACGCTCTGGTCACCCTTCAGCATACGCTGGTAAGCATTGCTGATGGCACCATCCATATCGCCCCACTTGGGACTTGGGACGCGCGCCTGGGCAGTCTTGAGCTGATCCATGAAAACTGCGAAATGCGCAGGCAGAGCGGGGTCACCCGCCAGGCTGGCAATAGTCGGCATGACACCCACTTCAGCCATGGTCTTCTGTGCTTCGACACTCATCAAATAGGAGACCCATTTCGCGGCTGCTTCCTTATTTTTTGAAGCATCCATCACAACCACATTTTCGCCACCCACAACTGAGCTGGTTCCAGACTTGCCAGCCGGAACTGCCGCAAAATTGACCTTAAAGTCAGGGTAGTTACCCTTGTAAATATCAACCATCCAGGGGCCATCAATGATCATGCCATAGATACCGGTTGCATGCCCGGCGTCAGTCGCAATCCCGCCGCCCAATAAGTTGGGAGAGAGACAGCCCTGATCGTACAGGTCTTTCAACATGGTAAAGGCAGCTACGCTCTCGGGACCATTGACATAACCAGTTGCAGTTGTGATGTTTTCATCCACAACCTTACCGCCCATGGCATAGAATACTGGTGCCGGCGCCCAGAAGTACGTGCCGCCTTCAGCATAACCATAAGTCTTCTTAGCTTTATCGCTCAGCTTACAGGCATCCGCGGCAAATTCTTCCATGGTGGCTGGCGGAGCAGAAATTCCGGCTTTATCAAACATATCCTTGTTATAGAGCAAGACCTGGGTGTTTGTATCCTGAGGCAGACCATAATAATGGCCATTAAACTTGTTCGTTGCCAACGGGCCGGGGAAAACAGAGCCCGATATTTTGTCGAAATCTGGCATGGTTCCATCCAGTTGCATAAGAGCACCCTGGCTGGCAAATTCTGAAACCCAAACGATATCCATACGTGCAGTATCAGGCACATCACCACCGGCAATGGCAGTCAGGAGCGCGGTCTTGAAATCATTGTAAGCATAGCGAGTAGCTTCAATCGTTACACCCGGATTAGCTGCCTGGAAGGTATCGATCACCTTCTGGAACTGGGCAGTCTCGGGATCGCTCATGGTGTGCCAGTAGCGAATGGCAATTGGGGCGGCGGTCGGGGCAGCAGTTGGGGCTTCGGTGGGTACCATAGTCGGGGCATCAGTAGCCACAACCGGTGCCATGGTAGGCGCGGGTGCTTCAGTTGGAGTGGGTGATGCGCAGGCAGACAGCAGCATGCTGATTGCGATCAGCAGTCCAACGAAAATGAAGGGTTTGTTTCTCATTGTTTCTCCTTGTTGAAAATGGTCGATCAAATTAGGGGCCTGTAATACTTGATTGTTTCTTTAGTGAATAAATGAACTTTTGTGTAAAAAAAAACCTCCTTATTGTTTTTTAATTTCGTGAACAGGCGACTCAAATAACGAGCGCAGCACCAGGCTGGCAGCCCCTCGCGCCCAAACATCATCGCCCCAGGATTCAATACGCAAATCCAGATCTGCGTATAAATCTGGCAGCGCAAATTTTCGCACTGATGATTTCAATGCCTCAAAGAAAACAGGCCCACGTGATAGCCCTTCACCACTGATCAGGATACGCTCAGGATTAAACAGATTGACCAGATTTGCAATCGATTGGCCGAGCACTGAGCCTGATCTGCTCAATATTTCAATAGCCGTCGGGTTGCCTTGTTCAGCCATCTGGGCAATTTCCCCAGTTTCTTGCGGCATGAAAACCAGCTTACCTTCTTCATAGGCCGATCTTGCCTGGCTCAGCAACCCGTGGTCACCAACCATGGTTTCCAGACAACCTCGTTTGCCGCAATCACACAGTATGCCATCAGGATCGATCACTGTATGACCAAATTCTCCGGCACCCCCACCCACCCCTCGATAGAATTGGCTGTTGGTAACAATACCCAGGCCAACGCCACGACCAATTGTGACAGTCAGAAAGTTTTCAATCCCCTGCCCACAGCCAAACCAGACCTCTGCCAACGAAAGAGTATTTACATCATTATCAATGTAAACATCGGCTTTGATCTTTTCAGACAGCATTTCCCGGACCGGCAAATCGCGCCAATCTAGATAAGTTCCCTGGCGCAGAATACCTTTCTGAAAATCGACAATCCCTGCCAGGCCAACTCCCACGCCGATCAATTTTTCTGCCGGCACGCCCGCTTCCAACAGCAGCTCATGCGTCAGCTCAGCCATGAGCTCCATGGCTGACTCTGGATCAGAACCGGTCAACCTACTTGAACGTTTTACCAGGACTGTCGCTTCCAAGTCTGTCAGTGCGGCAATCGCATGCGTTTCAGTCAGCTTAATACCAACCACATAAGCACCCTGCGGATTAATGGCCAGTAAGATCGGCCGGCGACCTCCACGGGAATCACCTGGTTCTTTTTCAAAAACTAATCCTTCTGTAATCAGGTCTGCCGTAATTGTTGTTACCGTGGCAGGCGATAAGTTAATATGGCGGGCAATCCGGGCACGGTCAATCAGCCCAAACGTTTTGATCGTATTTAGAACGATCGAACGATTGAGCGTGCGCATTAAATCTCGGTTACCTAAGGGTGTAATCGGCATAGTTTGTTTATTCAGTGAATAAAGATAATCAAATTATAGACGCTTTCCGGACAATGTCAAGGATAAAATAAACATTCGGCACTTTACTGATGGCCGCGCTGATTACGCTTACATCACCCTATCGTCAGCACCTTTCTTACAATCAACTGATGGCCCGAAACCGGCAGACAGCCTGATTACATATCTCGTTTTTCCCCGAAGAATCGCCGTTGGGGCAATCTCAAATAGAGATTGCCCCAACGATTATTTCAAACTACTAAGTTCTTTCTGTGCCGATTTAATTCCGAATATTGGATAACGGAACTCCAGCAGCTGGTGAAGAGCCTCCCAGGTTGGATCTCACAACCAAAACATTGATTGTGCACGGATTAGTGTTGGAGGCATTACAGGCAGGCTGAGGAGCGCCAACCAGGGTGATGGAGTAGAGACCGGCGCCAGTGTTGGTGAAAATCGCGCCCAGTGTAGCAGGATTAAAGATGGTGCCTGTCTTGGTCAGGTATGGCTGGAGGGTCATGACCACATTCGGACTGACAACATTGGATGTGACCGTAATATCCAATCTTAGCTTGGATGTACGGTACTGTCCACTGGTGATCGTGACCACGTCAGGCAGCGGGTTGACCGTTACAGATGTGAATTCGGGAGCCGAGGCCACACCAGCCGAGTTGAAGGTAGTTACTCTGAAGTTCAAAACATCCGGGGTCACCTGTCCGAGTGGCAGTATTGGCGCAGTGAAACTGATTGTTGCGCCGGTTTTTGGATTTGGTACCAGGACAATCGGCCCGGTGCTGGCAGTCTGCAACCAGGAGAAGCTGAGCGGTAGCAGCCCGCCCGGATCTGTACCGGTGGCAGTCATGCTCACGGGTGCTCCGGAATAAACGGTCAGCGGGACGATATGATTAATGGTCGGCGCAGACGGGGCGTTGATAGTCACCGTGCTTCCGCCTGTATTGGATCCGCAGGCATTCGTGGCAGTGACTGCCAGGTTTACGACTGTATTAACCGCCACAACCGGCGCAGTATAAACGGGCGTAGCACTTGAAGTACTGCTGAGAGTCCCGATAGCCGGCACAGTCCAGGTCAATGTGATCGGGGTGGTTCCAGTAGCACTACCAAGCAGGCTGACCGTGCCACCAGAAGCGACCGTATAAGGACCACCCGCTTTGGCTACAGGAGCATTGCAAGCTGCAGATGGAATGATATTGCTGGGCCAGGGATTGAGCTGACCGACGATTGTACCTGCCGCGGAGGTGTACCCACCCTTGGTAAGAAAATCCATGGTATTGAAGTTGTTCTCGACGATTGGGGAACCGGGGACATTTTCCGGGAAGATATATTCGTCGATGGGCGCGTGGTACTGCCCGGCAATGATACCGTTCGCATAAGCAGTTGTCTGTCCGGGTACCCAGGCACCTTCAATCACGGCGCGAACTTCACGCGTTGGGGGCAGGAATGTGCCAGCAGGAGGAGGTGTGCATAGTTTTTCTGTCGCAACTGAGGAGGTGCACGGTGGGCGGAACCGCCAGCGGCCTTTGACTGCACCGACAATCGGACCCGGGTCAACACCAATCGTACCCCAATCCCGGTCAACATTCGCGCCAGTCAAAGGATCAAGGTCAATGCCATACAGGTGAATTTTGCGGCTCGGGTCGGTACTCATACCTTCAAATTTGGTCCGAACGGCAGCTTCACCCAAGCCTACAGCCGTCAAACCACCAGTACCGATAATACCAACTTCGATCGCAACATAAGCAGGATTCGTTCCAGGCCAGGTGTAAACTGCCACATTGTTACCAATGGTGTGAGCAGAGATATAAGGCCCACTTCCATCCGAAAGCAAGGTGCCCGCAAAGGTGACGTAATCGCCAACTTCAAAAGGTGCCTGCCTGGTAGCATCCGGGAAAACTCCCGCCAGTGCGATAGGATCGTTCATTTGGATCGCCATGGCATAACTGCCCGTGGCCGGATCGATCGGTCGGTTGCCCTGGGGGCAAAGAACATCATCGGCAACTGCCGGGTCTGTGCGAGGGAAGCACATCGGGAAACCAGTTCCCGCGGCAATCGTCGGATTATCGGCATCAACCGTGAAACGAGGATCAGGTGACATG
>CAINXK010000386.1 GCA_903854805.1 uncultured Anaerolineae bacterium | reverse complement strand
CTTGCAATAAATGAGAATCCTCCAATGCCCAAACCATATAAAAAGAAAACGCCCCAGTTTGGAACTTCAATATATGGCTGAAGGAAGAAAGCTAATCCGAATAATGAAATAATTGTGAAACTTGGTCTGATAAGGCTTTTTATGAGAGTAGTAGAGGCAGCTGGCATCTGACGTTGGATTAATATCCAAGCCGCCGTTAATAAAACAAAATTTCCGATTGCCATTCCGATCGCCATTCCGCCAACGCCAAATATTCTAAGGAAAAATAATCCGCTGCCAAGTCCAACGCTACCCGCCGTCAACAGTGCCCAAGTTTGCTCACGGAGATAGAGCATGGCATTTGAAATAGTAAAATCAATTCGGGCAAGGAAGGTTGCTGTTAGCGATAAGACCAGGAAGATGGTAAGTAGACTTCCGCCATAAAACTCAGCCCCAAGCCAAAGTTTCAAAAACGCACCATTTAAGGCAATTACGCCGGAGCCTAAAATTGCCATGAAAAAAAATAATATAAAATACATTTCTTTCCGTACATTGGCTACCCGTTCCCAGTCTTTTTCCCCGCACAAGCCAACCAATCCTGCGTTACCCGCGCCAACAAATTGAAAGAGTGGTTCACCAATCATTCGAAGAACGGCTCCGCTGGTCGTGTAAGAAGCAGCGATGGAAGGGCCGATGATTGCGCCTACGAGTAGTGTATCCGTAGAATAGAGCAATAATGATGCCAGACCGGCTAAAAAGAATAGTCCGCTGGTATTTAAAAAGTGAGTGAATTCATCCCGATTTGGTTTTTTTATGGCCATCCAAGGAATAATTCGGCGCGCTACCCAAAAGCGACCAATGCTGATAAGTAATACATTTGCCATGGTTGCTGCGGCTAAGCCAGGTAAGCCCCAACCCAGCCAGATTGCAATTCCGCTGAGCAAGCTTGCCATTATTACCATGGTGGTGTTGATGCCCATGCCTGCGTAATCCATGTTCTGAGCTTTTAGGATATGCATTGGGATGGCCAAAACGCGATCAAGCAAGGCATTTACAATCAGAATTATCAGGGCTACTCGGATTCCAGTGATGCTGGATGAACTGACATGTATGATATCTGGTAAAAACCATAAAAGACCAATACTGAAAGCAATCGTGACTGGTAGACTCATTCCCCATACGATCAGCGTAGAGCCGACCAACCGTTGTTTTTCATCGTTATTGTTGTAGTGCTGTTGGATGCCAAGGAGGAAGCGTAAAGATCCGGTAGCTCGAAATTCCGTTAGAGAAAAATACCCCATGAGTTGTTGCAGCATCCCCCAAGCACCATACAGTTCTTGACCAAGACCACGAATGATGAAAGGTGTAACAAAAAATCCTGTTAAAAATTCGGCGATTTGCACAACCATATTTCCGACTAGCGTGAGCAAGGCCCGCTGTGTTAATGTTAATTTTCGTTTATTAAAATCTAAATGGATCATAGGGTCAAGATTATACATTAAAAGTGTCATTTCAAAAATTAGTGATCATGCGTGCAAGTGTGACCAGCCCGAGCTGAGTTATTAGGCTCGTTATTTGGTCAACTCAGCAAACGGCTGAATGGATTTCGCATTGGTAATCCGCCCGGGCCGTAATCAAAGAAACTGGTGCTCATTTTTTTAGGTTGCTGCCAGTGTCATGGATGTATCCCGAGGGTTGTTTCAAATATCAGCGTGCGGACCAAAACTTATATCGTGTTTCCGCATTCAAAACTGTGATGCTAACTCCGCCGGATTGTTGTGCAAAGGTAATTCTGGGATTCTCAAAGCGAGCAGCAGCGAATCTTTCTTGGCCAGAGTTTTCGCATCGCGTTTGTCCGCTTATTCATAATCGGTTTGTTTGGAGAATAATT
>CAINXK010000385.1 GCA_903854805.1 uncultured Anaerolineae bacterium | reverse complement strand
GCAGGCATGCTGGCTGGTTTTCTGATTGCCATGATCCTGGCATATTTTCATCTTGTTTTGAAGACTGATCCCATCCTGGCGGGCGTGGCAATTAATATCCTTTGCTCAGGCGGTACGATCTTTATCCTGTACGTCTTGACCGGGGACAAAGGCAACTCATCCACTTTGATGAGTGGAGCAGTGCCAAATGTAGCGATCCCAATCCTGAAGGATATACCGTTTCTTGGGACTGTTTTGAGCGGGCACAATTTACTTACTTACGCCGCTTTCCTGTTCGTCTGGCTGGTATCCATTCTCCTTTACAAGACCCGTTTTGGTGCGCATTTGCGTGCAGTTGGTGAAAATGCAGTTGCGGCTTCATCAGTCGGTATCAATGTTGTTCGCACTCGCGTGATTGCCCTGGCACTCAGTGGTACTTTAGCAGGTCTCGGCGGGATCAACATGTCAATGGGTTACCTGACTCTCTTTCAGCGTGATATGACTGCAGGCCGAGGTTTCATTGCTCTGGCAGCCGTATACCTGGGTGGACGAACGCCGGTTGGCACTATGTTAGCGGCTGTCTTTTTCGGATTTGCAGATGCACTGTCCAATATGCTTGGCTCATTGAAGATTCCATCCCAATTAGTGCAGATTATTCCCTACGTGGCAACCATCGTTGCGCTTGTCGTTTATAACATTCGCCGCCAGGCACAAATCATAGACCGGGCTCGAAAATTCCAGGAAAAGCACCTGGCAGAAACGGCCGGAGCTCAAACCAACGGTTAATCCTGCCCAGTTATTTTTGTCGGATGCATGTTTTGATTGCCCCGGTTTATGAGCAAGGATTTCGAACATGAAGACCAATTCTGAATTTCAGGCGCTGTTTTGCGCAAAAAGGGAGTACGCATGAAAAACAAAGTGCTGGGTGGTGTTTTTGGTCAGGCGCTGGGTGATGCCTGGGCTATGCCGGCTTTATTAACCCCAAGCCAGACTCGTGAATATTTTAAGAAAGGGTTTACCGATTTTTATCCCGGGCCTGATTCTCATCCTTTTCACCGTGGGTTGCTCGCCGGACGAGTGACTGATGACACCGAACAAGCCTATGCGTTGGCGGAAGAGATCCTGCGTGACGGCAAGGTAAGCATTGAAGGCACTGCCCGGGCGGTGATCAATTGGTACGACCGTATTGACGGTGATAACTGTATCTATGTTGGGCCCTCAACCCGGCGGGCAGTTCTGGCAATGAAGCGTGGCGTCGATCTTCAACAAACCGGGCGATTTGGCGATACAAACGGTGCATCGATGCGTATTTCGCCGGTGGGGCTGATCCATCCGGGCGATGTCGAATCTGCGGTTCGCGATACCTATCTCTCGTGCATTCCTACTCATCACACTGATGTGGCAATCTCGGGTGCTTCTGCCATTGCTGGAGCGATTGCTATTGCCATGATGCCGGGCACCAGCATGGACGACATAGTGGCAGCCGGGATACGCGCAGCTGATTTAGGGCGTGCTTATGAAGAGCACTGGATCGGCGCATCCGTTAGCCGGCGCATTCGCCTGGCAGTGGAGATTGCTCGTTCTCCGCTTTCTGAGAGTGAGCGCTTGCAGGATATTTATGATCTGGTTGGGGCCACTCTCGCCATCACAGAAGCGGTGCCAGCGGCTTTTGGTGTACTGGTGATGGCAGATGGTGACCCGTTGAAAACTGCTACCTATGCTGCCCAGCTTTCTGGTGATGCCGATACCGTCGGCGCGATGGCGACTGCCATTGCTGGCGCGTGGCGCGGGATCGAGGCATTCCCGGTCTGGATCCTGGACAAGTTGCGCAAAGCCAATCCGGAAATGGATTTCGACCGGCTTGCCGATGGGCTTTTCAAACTGGCTGAAGCTTCCAGAAAATAACGTTACACAGGCGCGGGCATGATGACAGATCTACTTATTTCTAATTGTGATGTGCTCCGTTTTGACAAAGACGGACCTCGCGTGGACCCGGCGATGGATATTACCATTCAAGGATCACGCATTGAGCAAATTTCTGCTCATGTTGCCGGTTTTGAAGAAACTCTCCCGGGTGTTGAAATTATTAACGGTAGTGGGCTGTTGGCCATACCGGGTTTGATGAATACACATGCGCATGTGCCGATGGTTCTTTTCAGAGGTCTGGCGGAAGATGTCAGTGTGCTTGCGTGGTTCAACGATTACATCTTTCCCCTTGAATCGAGCCTGACCCCTGAAGATGTCTATTGGGGTGCCATGCTGGGGATGGCCGAAATGATTCGTGCCGGGGTGACCAGCGTAGCAGACCATTATTTTTACATGGACGAGGTTGCTCGAGCTGTCAGTGATTCGGGCATGCGTGCAAACCTGGTTTGGGCGGTTTTTGGGCATGAAGGTGTTAAGAAGCTTGACCGTACTTCGGAATTCGTTGAACGTTGGCAGGGGCAGGCAGATGGGCGCATCGTCACCTGGTTGGGGCCGCACGCGCCTTATACCTGTCCGGCAGATTTTCTTCGTCTGGCAGCACAGCGTGCCCGTGAACTGAAAGTGGGCATTCATATCCATGTTTCTGAAACTGCCCAACAGGTGGTTCTTAGTATGGAGCAGCATGGTATTACGCCGGTTCAGATGCTGGCAGAGACTTCCGTGCTTGAAGTTCCCACCATCTTGGGCCACTGCCTGTTTCCGACAGATGCTGATATTAAGCTTCTGGCAGGGGCTGACTGCGGGGTGGCCCATGCCCCAAAAACATATATGAAACTTGGCATGGGCACGGCACCTTTGGCGCGTTATCGCGAGGCGGGTATTCCGGTAGGTATGGCAACCGATGGTGTGGTCAGCAGTAACACCCTGGATATTTTGGAGCAGATGCGTCTGATGGCTCTTACCCAAAAAGATGCTGTGGGCGATTCAACGGTCATGCCGCTCGCGGAAGTGCTGGAGACAGCTTTTCATGGCAGTGCCCGGGTACTGCGCATGGCAGATGACTTGGGAGAACTGGCGCCTGGTAGATTTGCCGATATCGCTCTCATCCGGCAGGACTCGCCTGGAGTTTTTCCCCGATACAATGCGCTCGCCAACCTGGTTTATTCGGCGAGCTCTCGTGATGTGGATACCGTCATCTGTAATGGCAAGACTCTGATGCTGCATGGTAATTTCTTGACCATCGATATTGAGTTGGTCAAACGGGAAATTACCACCCGGCTGGAGAGATTGAGCCAAAGGGACCCAAACCGGCGCATTGCCACCTACCCGGGATAAGGAGATATCCGCATTGATTGTCCAGATATATAGTTTTACCAGTCCGGCGCAGGCCTATCAGGCCGCCCAAATGGGTGTCGATAATATTGGTTTTGTCGCTGGAGATTATGGTCTCGTTCCTGGAGAGCTGAACTTTGCACAGGCCCGCGCGATGGTCGAAGCCCTACCGCCCCAGACAACTGCCGTTGCGCTGACGATGGCTACGGATGTGGATGAGATATTGCGGATGGCACGTTTCGTGCGTCCGCACATCATCCACATATCCACTGATATGAATGATGTTGATCTTTCCAAGATGAAATCCATCCGCGCAAAATTACCAGACGGTATCCGTTTGATGAAGGCTATTTCAGTCTCAGACGAATCGAGTCTCAGCGCTGCCTGCCACTTTGCAGAGGAGAGTGATCTGCTTCTGCTTGATACAAAGTCGGCTACTATTGCTGGTATCGGCGTGAGCGGCAAGACGCATGATTGGAATGTAAGCCGGAAAATTGTTGAAAGCGTTTCCATCCCGGTCATACTTGCCGGTGGGCTCAGCGCTGGAAATGTGGTCGATGCGATGTACCGTGTGCAGCCCTATGGAGTCGATTCCAATACCCACACCAACCTGGCAGGCGATATGGTTGCCAAGGACATGAAACTAATCCGCGCGTTTGTAGATTCTGTGCGCGCCGCTGAAAACCTGGATTCGGGTCGGCTGTCACCATTGGAAGGAATTTAATGTGGGCTTCAAAACGTACACTGTAGCTTTGCTGGGGGATGTCAATATTGATTTATTGATGAATATCCCGGTCTACCCGCCTTTGGGTGGGGATGCCTTGGTCTATGATCTGGTGGTTCGGACTGGTGGAACTCTGGCGAATACGGCGATCGTCCTGTCTCGCTTGAATTTGGCAACCGAATTAATTACTCATCTCGGTAGTGATCCATGGGCAGATATCGCCATTGAAACCTTGCGCGCCGAGGGTGTCGGGATGAAATTCCTGCAGCGTGATATTCGCGCTGGCACAGGTTTGATTTTCATTCCAGTTACCCCGGATGGTGAACGAACCATGTTTTCCTACCGTGGGGCGAATGTGCTTGTAGATGCCGGCGAGGTCACATCAGAGATGCTCACTGGCATCGATTTGCTGCATCTCTCGGGTTATTCGTTTATGAAATCACCTCAGAAAGATGCGGCCTGGCGTGCAATTGAATTAGCCGAATCTCTCGGTATTCCACTTACTCTTGATCTGGGGGTCGAACCAGCGGTCGCTTTGGGCGCGGACCTGGAGCATCTGTTGGGGAAGTTGGATTTATTGGTGCTTGGTGACCAGGAAGCGATGACAATCGCCCACCGTGACAACCTTGAATCTGCCCTTGATTACCTGCTTTCCTGTGGGGTTAAAACTATTGGCCTCAAATTGGGCAAAGAAGGCTGTATGCTGGTCACATCTCAAAGCCGGGCGCAACTGCCTGGTTTCAAAGTTAATACGATCGATACCACTGGCGCTGGTGACGCTTTTAGCGCAGGTATGATCTTTGGACGATTATGTGGTCTCAGTCTGGAAGCGCGTGCTTTGCTGGCGAATACGCTTGGGGCGCTTGCGACCACCGTCTGGGGTGGTGGTGCTTCTCTGCAAGCGATGGAGTTTGTTCGGATTTTTTTGAGCCAGCAAAAGAACGGGTCCCAGAATTGGGATGGTTGGGTGGATGAGGTCTTGCTTGCGCTAGATGTTAATTCAAATCGGGGTAGTGGAGAGTTGTAGTGACCGTTATCCCACTGCCACCCAACCCCATGATCGCCACGCTTGGAGACTTCGTCGCCGATTTGGTCTGTACGATTCCTTCTCTGCCGGTCGAAGCCGACCTTCACCAGATTGCTCACTCCATTTTGGTTGAACCAGGTGGTGCTGGTAATTTTGTTATCGCAGCTCATCGCCTGGGGTTGGATGCAACCCTGCTGGGGGTGATGGGCACGGATGCTTTTGGAAACCTGGCAGCCCAGGCGCTTGAAAGCGAAGGTATTGACACGTCCGGACTGATCCGACAGTCCAATGGCACTACTACGACGGTCATTGCCCTGGTTGATGATGATTCTCGTCACGTATTCCTGGGTGCATACGGTTCTGGCCCACAGGTGACCATCCCTGCTGATTGGTTTGAACGACTGAAAGCCATATCAGCTTTGTTTATAAGTGGTTATTCACTCCATGAAGAACGGCTTTGCGCGGCAGTCCTGCAAGCAATCGAGTTTGCCCGTGCTCATGCTGTGCCGATATTTTTTGACCCTGGTCCGCACGTGCGCGATTTACCGGGTGAATTGATTCGCAAGGTAATCGGGATGACGCGGGTGCTTCTGCTTACCGATGAAGAAATCCCGCTGGTGACGGGCGGCAGGAAAGGTCTGGATGATTGTCGGCGCTTGCTTGAAGATGGCCCTGAGTTGATTTGTGTCAAACGCGGCGCCCAGGGCTGTATTCTCATGACACGCGACCAGCAGATCAGCCACCCCGGGTTTCTTGTTCCGGTTCGGGATACAGCCGCAGCGGGTGATTCTTTTGCCGCCGCGTTTATTTACGGATATTTGTGCGCCTGGCCGCTTCCGGGTATCGCCGCTTTTGCAAATGCTATGGGCGCCGCCAAGGTGCAAAAATTGGGCTCAGGTACCAAGGTGCCAACGCTAGATGAGGTCCTGGCAGTTTTGCTGGACAATAACGTCATTATTCAATTCCAATAGAGGTGAGCATGTTAACGAAAATAGAACTTCAAACGAATAAGGGCGAAAGCCTGGTGAACATCACAGATAAAGTGCGTGCAGCCATCAAAGCCAGCGGCGTTGAAGAGGGTGTTTGCGTGTTATATGTGCCCCATACAACCGCAGCTCTCACGATTAATTCCGGTATGGATTCAAATACGGCTGTCGATGTGCTTGAGGAAGTTCACCGTCTGGTTCCTACCCGCGCGGATTTTCACCATATTTATGACACCCCCGCAGATGCCGCCGGGCATATCAAGGCTATCCTGGTGGGTGGTAGCCAAACTGTGATAATTAGCGCTGGCGACGTGTTATTAGGAAGTTCGCAGAGTATATTCTTCTTTGAATTTGACGGCCCACGCAAGCGCCAGGTTTACCTCCGAATTATGCGGGATCAGGATTAGGCCAATGCCAAAAAAAATCTTATTTGATACTGATCCGGGCGTGGACGATGCCATGGCAATTTTGTTCGGGCTGCATTCGCCCGAGCTTGAATTCGTTGGCTTAACAACTATTTTTGGGAATACCTACGTTGAAACAACCACCCAAAATGCGCTGCGCCTGGTAGAGTTGGAAGGTCGATCAGATATAAAGGTAGCCCAGGGCGCGGCCAAACCCTATGTGCGCCCTGAGCCATTTTATGGCCATCGATTCCACGGCGTAGATGGTTTTGGCGGAGCGAATCTACCTCTGCCGGTTGGTAGAGCAATCGATACACCTGCGGCGCAATTTATCGTTGAGACGATCATGTCGAACCCAGGTGAAATTACCCTGACCGCAGTGGGCCCCCTCACAAACCTTGCGCTGGCTCTGCGTCTTGAGCCAAGGATTGTTGAGAACGTCAAAGAAGTAGTTGTCATGGGAGGGACTGCCTACCGCCCGGGTAATGTTTCGCCGGTTGCAGAGGCCAATATCTCGAATGATCCGCATGCCGCCAATCTCGTCTTCAGTGCCGGCTGGAACCTGACCATGGTTGGGTTGGATGTGACCACCCGCGCAATCATGTCGCCGGAGATGGTCGCTGAGATCACAGGCGCAGGAACGCCTGCATCGGATCTCTTGAAAAAAATCCTGCCAGTATACCAGGATGCCCATCATATAACCGATGGCATGGGTGGTGCCATCAACACCCATGATCCATCCGCGATTGGTTTCCTGATCGATCCTAGCATATTTATCACCCAGCGGATACCACTCTATGTGGAAACACTCGGGAAGTGTGCTGGTTTCACCGTTCCAGATCCCCGCCACAAATGGAAAGAATCGGTGGACGTCAATGTTTGCGTGGATGTCGATTCATCCAGGCTGCTCAAAATGATCCGTGACCGCTTGACCCAAGCCTGACTCTGAAGGAGATTCTCATGCGCCGTTTCTGGATTGATACCGATACTGCTTCTGATGATGCCGTTGCCATTCTCATGGCGCTTCGTACGCCAGATGTGCTGGTTGAAGGAATTTCTGTGACGGCTGGGAATGTTCCAGTTGAAATGGGCGCCCGCAATGCCCGTTATACTGTCGAGCTATGCGGGAAAGACACGCCGGTATATCTTGGAGCCGGTAAGCCGCTTCTGCGGGAACCAAATTACGCCTATTTTTTTCACGGACCGGATGGTATGGGCGGCACCAACCTGCCTGAGCCAAAACTTCCATTGCAGAAAGCTCATGCCATTCCAGCCTTCATTGATGCTGTGCGCAAATATCCTGGCGAAATTACCCTGGTCACCCTGGGGCCTTTAACCAATATGGCGCTGGCCTTTGCCCAGGCGCCAGACATCACATCAAAAATCAAGATGTGCTATGTTATGGGTGGGGTCGCAAATACAACTGGAAATATTACCCCGGCAGCAGAGTTTAACATTTGGTTTGATCCTGATGCCGCCCGTATGTTTTTCCATTCCGGCCTGCCTTTCATGATGGTTGGTTGGGAACACTGCCGGTGGGACGCCAACTTTGACGAGGCCGAGATCCAGGCTATGCGCGCTTTTAATACACCGTATGCTGATTTTTCGATTGACATCAATGCCACTGCAACTGCCATTAACCGTGAAATGTATGGCGAGCCAGGTATGACCCTGCCAGATCCGATTACCATGGCGATAGCCATTGATCCTGCCGTCGCCATTCGCAGTGCTAAATATTTTGTGGACATTGAAACCCAGAGCGAACTGACTCGTGGCGCAACTGTTGTTGATGAGCTGAATGTTACTCACCAGGCTCCGAATGCCGAGGTATGTTGGGAAATTGACATTCCGCGCTGGAAAGAAACCCTCTATAAGACTCTCCGCCCAGCATGACACTCAAATCGGATGGTACCTGTGTTTTTCTTGGCGGATCATCGGTGGATATCATCCTCGAGATGCCGCACATTCCCTTGCCGGATGAAAAAGTACTGGCTGAATTTTCTGGTATCCAGGCTGGCGGCTTGGTCGCAAACACGGCCTGCGCAGCCGCCCGGCTCGGCCTAAAGACTGCCTGGGCGGGAGTGGTGGGTGATGATGAGGCTGGAAGCCTGGTGCTCTCTGAATTTGAACGCTTTGGTGTTGACGCAAGCCATACCCGGGTTCTACCCGGAGCTCGCTCGGATTTTTGCGTCATCATGCTTGACCCATCCCGCGAGCGGACCATCCTGGTGGTGGAAACAACCAATAATATGCCAGATCTTGATCAGGCATTACTCGATATGCTTGCCAAGGCCCGCATGGTTTACCTGACACCGCACAATCCCCAAATCTTTGCGGTCATTGAAGCTGCTGTTCATAGGGGCGCCGGACAGCTTGCTATTGATGTGGAAGCTGGGCTGGCACTGCCACCGGATGAAATTGATTTTTGTCTGTCACATTCCGATATTATTTTTACCAACCGCAGTGCTGTTCAGCGAATTTCTGGTGAAGAGCACCTGGAAGCCGGTGCCAGAAAGTGGCTTGCTAAGGGTGCCAGCCTGGTTGTCGCCACGCTTGGGGCAGCTGGTGCGGCGGTCTTTAGCCAGGCCAAAACCTGTTTCCAGCCTGGTTACATTGTTCCAGTGGTCGATACCACTGGGGCCGGTGATGCGTTCCACGCCGCTTTTTTGTTCGGAATACTTTCCGGCTGGACATTGGACGAAACGCTGGTGTTTTCAAACGCCGCAGCCGCACTTTCGGTCCGAAAACTTGGGGCTCGCCCAGGGCAACCTACTTATGAAGATGTCAACGTTTTTTTGGCAACTAAACCACTATTAATTACTCACGATGTAACAGGAGATTTTTAAAATGAATGGAATGGTAGCTCAGATTCACAGTATCCCGGACCTGATCCGCGGTGTAGCGCGCAGTTACGATGAAGAAGTGCGCACGACGCTCAATCATATGCTTTGCTTATCAGTTAAGCGCGTCTATCTCACGGGTTGTGGTGATTCTCATCATGCTTCTGTTGGTTCAGAACTTGCTTTCGAGTACCTGGCCGGTATTCCTACCGAAGCTCTGACATCGATGCAGTTCGCACGTTATGCCGCCGAATATATGCCCAGATCGGAACCTGGCACCAACCTGGTAATTGGCACATCCGTTTCGGGTGAGGTCTCGCGTACTCTTGAAGGGCTGCTGTTGGGTAAAAAACACGGCGCCACCACAATTGCGATGACCGCCACACCCACTAGCCGGATTGGGCGCGCGGCTGAATTGATGATTGATACCACCCAGCCGCCTTTCCAGGATCCGCCTGGTGTGCATGTTCCAGGTGTGCGCTCGTATGTTGCCAATCAGATCGGCCTGCTTTTGGTTGCCATACGGATTGGTGAAGTGCGTGGGCACATTCTTACCAGGGATGCAGACCAACTGCGTAAAGAGATTGAGCGGTTGGGTGATGCAGCTGAAGAGACCATCGCCGCCAGCGATGCTGCTGCACGGTCCCTGGCCGAGGAATGGAAAGATGCCCAGGAATTTGTTTTTGTGGGTGGCGGACCAAATTTTGCATCGGCACTTTTCTCAGCCGCCAAGATACTGGAAGCTTCAGGCGATACCGCTTTAGGCCAGGATACTGAAGAATGGGCTCATCTGCAGTACTTTGCGCGTGCAGTGAATACACCTACTTTCCTGATCAGTGCCGGTGACCGCGATCTTTCGCGTGTGGCTGAAATTGCTGTGGCGGCTCGCCAGGTTGGCCGGCGCGTAGCAGCAGTTGTTCCGGCATCAGCAGTTTCGGTCATTAGCCAGGCAGATCGGACGCTTCCTTTGGCGGAGGGTGTTCGCGAGATGTTTTCGACCGTTATTTCTGCTATTCCGGGCAGCCTGTTTGCCGCTTACCGCTCAGAAGTTATTGGTGAGCCCTATTTCCGTGCTTTTGGAGGCGGGCGCAGTATGGAAGGCGGTGGTGGTATTAGCCGTATTCGCTCCAGCGATACACTGGGCCTTGACCAGATGCCCGCGTAAAAGGCAACCAATGAATACAAGACCACCAAAAATAATTGCAGCTTTGCATCTGCCGCCTTTTCCGGGTTCAAACCATCCTGATCGTCGTTCGCTGTCCGAAATTCGGGATTATGCTTTGCGGAATGTTGAATTTGCTGTCAAATCCGGGTTGACTGGGCTTTACTTGCAAGATCTAGGCGATCATCCGGTTGCCCCCAATGTTCCGACGCATGTTATCGCCGGTATGGCAGCGATTGGTTCGGCGGTCAGATCCGCTTTCCCTGATCTTTATCTGGGCGTGTGCCTGATGAGCCATGGCGCACGTGAACCGCTTGCGATTGCCCAGGCCATTGGCGCTCAATTTGTACGCCTCAAGGTTTATGTTGGAGTTATGGTCAAGGCCGAGGGGCTGCTGCAGGGTTGTGCTTATGAAGCCATCCAGTACCGGGCCCAGCTTGGCGCAGAAGAAATCAACATTCTGGCAGATGTCTATGATCGCACCGGATCACCCCTGGGGCGTATGCCCCTGGCGGAAGAAACCCGGTGGGCGGCTACATTTGGCCGTGCGGATGGGCTGATCCTTACCGGGCAATCCTTCGATGAGTCTCTTCAAATGCTGTCTGAGGTTCAGCAGGCCAAGCTGGATGTTCCACTAATGATCGGGGGTGGTGTCAATGAAAACAACGTCCGTCAGGCTCTGCAGGCTGCCGACAGTGTCATTGTCAGCACAGCCTTTAAGCCGATCGGTGGTTGGACACGTGAGTCGCTCCAGGCTGATTGGGACCCGGCTAAAATTCGGGCCTTTGCTAGCGCTGCTGACCTATAAAAAGCAGTTTACGGCAGCGCCACAATTCGTGGCGCTGCCCATTCGTATTTGGATCTCCAAACAGGGCCTACAAATTGTATATCTCGATTGGTTCAATTATTGTGGATGATATTGTCCTGCCGAATGGTCATACCCACATGGGTATGTTTGGAGGCGGTGGGACCCATGCGATTGCAGGCATGCGTATTTGGGCACAGGATGTTGGGATTGTTTCCTGGGTGGGCAGGGATTTCCCGTTGGACATGGAGGCCTTGCTAGAAAAGGAATTTGACCTGGGCGGAGTCTTGCGCAGAGATTTGCCTACTCCGCGTGCCTGGCAGGTATTTGAATGGGACAACCGGCGAACTGAAATCTTCCGGACAGGCATGCATGATTTTTTTGTTAACTCGCTCAGACCGGACGAATTTCCGGTTGATTATTTTGGCGCAACAGGTGTGCACTTGCAGTGTGATGTTCAGTATTTTCATGAATGGATCAACCTGTTGCGCGGGCATGGAACCCGGGTAATAGTCTGGGAGCCGTGGGGCGAATTGTGCCTACCGGAGAAGCGTGGCTTGTTTCGCGAATTCATGCCGCTTGTGGATGCTGTCTCGCCGAACTTGCTCGAGGCCCAAACCTTGACCGGGTTGGATGATCCTGTCGGAATTGCCCGGGCGCTGCTGTCTGATGGTGCCAATCTGGTGGCTTTGCGGATGGGCGCAGGTGGCAGCCTGATTGCTACTAGAGATCACAAGCTGATTTTTATTCCTGCGGTAAAGGTGGAGAAAATTGTGGATGTCACCGGTGCCGGAAATGCTTATTGCGGTGGTTTTCTTGTTGGTCTGGCAGAAACTGGCGATCCAATCCAGGCCGGTTGTTGGGGCGCGGTCTCCGGTTCATTTGCACTCGAACAATTTGGAGCGCTCTATCCTTTTGCAGGGGTTCATGCTGAGGCGTTTGAGCGTCTGACACATATTCAAGGAGAGTTAAAATGCGAATCTTGGTCGTAGGTCAGGGTGGGCGGGAACACGCCATCATCATGGCGCTCAGTCGCTCAAAGGAACGGCCTGAAATAATTGCTTATATGAATAGTCTAAATCCTGCCATTGCTGCGTTGTGCACGAAAACGCAAATTGGTTCAATGAAAACTCCGGATGCCATTGCTGATTTTGCCTGGCAAAACAGGGTTGATCTGGCAATTGTTGGGCCCGAAGAGCCACTTGTGCATGGAGCCGCGGATGCTTTGCATCGCAAAGGTATTCCCACCGTGGGCCCTCGTCAAGAACTTGCCCGTATGGAAGGCGATAAGACTTTTCTGCGTGATGTAGTTGCACGTTGGGCGCCCCAGGCAAACCCTGGGTTTGCCGTTTGCCATAGCGCAGAAGATGTCCATAAAGCGCTGGTGGAGTTGGGTGATGTGGCTGTCAAGCCCCTTGGGCTGACAGGTGGCAAGGGTGTTCGCGTTATGGGTACCCAGCTCGAAACCGCCGTCGAGGCAGAGGCGTATGCCCTGGAGTTGATTCAGCTCCAGGGTAAGGTATTACTTGAAGAAAAGCTGCTGGGCGAGGAATTCAGCCAGATAGTCTTTACAGATGGGGTTCGTATGGTTCCGATGCCGCTTGTCCAGGATGCCAAGTGCGCTTACGAAGGTGATACCGGGCCGATGACCGGTGGCATGGGTACATTTACACTGCCTGATCATAAATTACCATTCATCCCTGATGATCAACTTCAGCAGGCGCGTGGTTTACTCTTTCAAATCATCATGGGTGCCCAGGAGCAGACCGGTCAGCGCTACCACGGCATCCTATACGGTCAATTCATGGCCACTCGCAATGGCCCTCGTATCGTAGAAACCAATGTCCGCTTGGGTGATCCCGAAGCTATCAACTTGATGGCGTTGTTGAAGAGTGACCCGGTGGAAACTTTTGTGGGGACAACTTGTGGTCTTCCTGATCTGGTCGAGTTCAGCGCCTTGGCCTCGGTTGCCAAATACCTGGTGCCGCAGACCTATCCGGATAAGTCGGAGCGTGGCCAACCCGTCACGGTCGATCTTGAACTCCTCAAAAAGGAGCAGATGGAATTTATTGTGGCTGGTGCCGAGATGCAAGCAGGGCGTTATATACCCACAGGTTCACGTTTTGCAGCTGTCCTGGCGTTGCGCCCCGATCTTGTACAGGCCGAAGCTGCTGTTGAAAACATCCTGGCCCAGATGGATCTGACCGGACTTCGCCATCGTACAGATATAGCCAAGGCAGGCTCCCTTCAAAAAAAGATCGAGCGTATGCAGGTTTTGCTCAGTTGATTCAGGAGTGAAAATGGCAGATCATTTTGTGGATATTTACACTTCCAAGGCAGATGCTTACCATCGCATGATTGCTGTTGAAGATTACCGCAACCAGGTCATCCAGGGCATCGAGCGCGTGACTCCGCTGGCTGGCAAACGCATCCTGGACCTGGGCAGCGGTACCGGGCGTTTTCCTTTATTGTTGCGTGATTACGATTGCAAAGTAGTTGCGGTGGATCTATACCTGGCGATGCTCGTTGAGCAGCAGCGCCAGCGTACTCGTGTTTCTGGAAATTGGAGCCTGGCCCAGGCAGATATGCGTGCCCTGCCTTTTACGCCGCGTTGGGCTGATCTTGTTCTGGCGGGTTGGTCCATCGGTCATATGCGCGCCTGGTATGCCACGGATTGGAAGGTTCAAATGGGCGCGGCTCTGGATGAGATGCAGCGCCTGGTGGCTCCTGGTGGCACTCTTTTTATTTTTGAGACTATGTCGACTGGCAGTTATACCCCAGCGCCACCTAACGCAGAGTTGGCTGAATACTATCAATGGCTTGAAACTGAGCGCGGGTTTAGATCCCATGCTCCCATTCAGACTGATTACCGCTTTGCATCAGTCGATGCGGCTGTTGACTTTACCCGGTTTTTCTTTGGCGATGACCTGGCTGCCACAATCCGACGTGAAGGTTGGGCCATTCTGCCTGAGTGGACTGGCATGTGGACGAAAATAGTTTCATGAACTGAAGTGTTAATGACCAGAATAATGGATAAAGGTCAAGCAGGCTTGAGTCTTGCTGCACGCAGCCTTTGCGAGTGGTTTGTCCCACAAAAAAATACCTTCCCCGGCAGTTTTAATGGGAATTGGTGTAAACATTATTAACGTTATTTTAGACGTACTAATATTTCACTGAATCTGTCTGGATTTACGAAGAAATAAATTTGATATATTCCTGATGCAAGAAACAGACAGGTCAGTGATCTGAAACCTGGGGGATATTCGAATATTCAAAAGGAGCTATTTATTGCAGGATCATTCCTTGATCACCTCCCTGAAAAACCTGAGCGGCAATCCGCGTGGGTGTGTTTATACTGAGCCCCTGTGGGGTATTCCGTATAATCTCTATGCCCCTTATATCTCTATATATATGCTGGCCATCGGTTTGTCAGATAAACAAATTGGGCTGATTGTCAGTATTAGTTGGGGCTTCCAAATTTTCCTGGCGCTTTTAAGTGGCGTGGTTACTGACAAACTTGGGCGCAGGCGCACCACTTTGATTTTTGATCTACTGGCCTGGGTGCTGCCTTCTTTAATTTCAGCTGCAGCCCAAAACTTCTGGTTTTTTCTTGCGGCCGGGGTGATTAACAGTATCTGGCGTGTTTCGCATAATTCCTGGACCTGCCTGCTGGTGGAAGACACGGATCCAGATCAGTTGATCGATATTTATACCTGGATATATATTTCCAATCAGCTGGTAGGCTTTATCGCACCGCTGACCGGCATCTTGATTGGCGCTTTCTCCCTTGTACCGACCGTGCGCGGGCTGTATATATTTGCGGCTTTTGTGTTTACAATAAAGGCCATACTCACCTACTGGTTTACGCAGGAAACTGAACAAGGCAAAATTAGATTACATGAGACTCGCCACCAAAGCACTTTGTCTGTATTAGGCGAGTACAAAAGTGTTCTGCGCGAAATTCTACGTTCACCAGCAACGCTTTATACAGCGGGCATCATGCTTGTCTTTAGCATTTCAGTGATGATTAGCGCCAGTTTTTGGGGGATAATTGTGACCGAAAAGCTGCATATTCCCGCAAGAAATCTGGCTATCTTTCCTTTCGTCAAATCAGCTGTTATGCTGCTTTTCTTTTTCATCGTGATGCCGCGCATTAATAAACTGCACTTCAAGTTGCCCATGATCCTGGGGTTTTTGGGATTGGCTGTCAGCCAGGTGCTACTAATCACTGCGCCAGATCAGGGCTATACCTTTCTGATCATCAGCATTTTTCTGGAAGCCTGTTGTTTTGCTACCACCTGGCCGCTTTTGGACAGAATGATAGCACTGACGATTGACCCATTAGAACGCGCCCGGGTTCAGTCAATTTTATCTGTTGGTATTATTTTGCTAACAGCGCCTTTCGGCTGGATTGCTGGTTCGCTCTCCGGTTTTGATAAGAGCCTGCCTTTTATCCTAAACATCAGCTTATTTGTAATCGGCATGATCCTGGCTTATCTGGCAGGGAAGGATTCGCAAGGCAGACCGGCGGCCGTCGCTCCGGGAATTTGAGTCAATTCCAGGAATGAAGTAGTTCTGACCTTGCTGCCGGTGATAAAAAGCGAGGAAAAACCTTACAAATCAATGACATATAAATAATGCTTTTGCAGTATGATAATAAATTGAAATCTTGAACATTAAGAATTGTATATTCGGCCAGGGTACTTTTCTCCCGGATGAGAAAGTTTAATGGCGATACCGGTGCGGTTCACTGAATAAGTGAACTCAGTCCGGTGCTGTCGCGCAACTGTAAGTTTGCTCCCCTATTTGAGATCAAATGAGCCAGGTCGCCCACCCTGTCGATGTTTCCTTCAGCCTCGCGGAAAGGTGTTGGGATCAGCATTGACCTGTATTAATTATTTTCCTTGCCGCGTGGCAGGGAATTTTGTTTAATATTTTAATGCAGACACTTGAAGTGAGGATTTCACCTGGATAATAGGAAGATTATGGCAGAATTAACTTCAAAAGGTCTGGTAATCGTCAATACGGGAAATGGTAAAGGCAAAACAACTGCGGCCCTTGGTTTGCTCTTGCGTGCTTCAGGTTGGGAAAAGCGCACCTGTATGCTGCAGTTCATCAAAAACCAGGGTGCCAGCGGAGGCGAGATTAAGATTGCGCGCAAACTTGGCCTGGAAATTATTCCCTGTGGAGATGGTTTTACCTGGCAGAGCCGGGATTTGGATCAATCGGCCGCCTTAGCTCGCGCTGCCTGGCAGGATGCCCAGCAGCGAATACTAAGTGGTGAGTATGATCTGATTATCTTGGATGAATTTACTTACACCCTTGTGCTCGGCTGGTTGAATACAAATGATGTGTTGGGGTGGCTGCGAGCTAACAAACCTGCCAATTTGCACCTGGTGATCACCGGGCGCGACGCTCCAGCGGATCTAATCGCCTATGCCGATCTGGTCACAGAGATGCGTGAGATTAAGCACCCCTACAACAGTGGTTTGCCTGCCCAAAAGGGTATCGAGTACTAAAGGAATCTGATGCATCATGATCTCTTTGTTGGCAGCATTTCAATTTCTGACTATATTTCCGAACATCACCCGTTTAAACCGAATATTTACACCAGATGAGATGGGTCGCGCTGCGGGGTTCTTCCCTCTGGTGGGCCTGGTTTTGGGTGGGATTTTGCTGGGTTTGGACAGCGCTCTGCGGCTTTTCATCCAGCCGCAATTGGCGGCCGTTCTGGTGGTTGCAGCCTGGTTAATGCTGACACGTGCCTTGCACTTCGACGGTTTCCTCGATATTTTTGACGGCCTGTTTGGGGGTTTTACACCCGAAAGGCGCCTTGAGATCATGAAGGACTCGCGGGTGGGTGCTTTTGGTGTGGCGGCTGGGGTGCTGTTGCTCACTTCCAAGGTATTTTCAATCGCAGCATTGACCAATCGCCCGGCGGCTTTTTTGCTGGCACCCGTGTTGGCGCGTTGGACCATGACAATTGCCATTTTTGCCTTTCCGTATGCCCGTGAAAAAGGCCTCGGGCGAGACATGAAGGATAAAGTTGGCTGGCTGCAGGTGGTTTTTGCCAGTCTCTTGGCTCTGGCAGTGGCCTGGTACATAGCTGGTCTTTTTGGATTGTTCGCGTTTTGTTTGGCGTTGGTCTTATTGTTTCTTACTGCGCGCTATATGCTTACGCTGCTGCCCGGTTTGACGGGCGATAGCTATGGCATGGTGTGTGAATTGGTTGAGCTGGCTGTCCTGGTGTTTTTTACCGTTGCCAGGTAGCTTGGTTTAAATTTCGATGGAGAATCTAGTATGGGAAAATTGATCCTGTTGTTGGGTGGGGCGCGCAGTGGTAAAAGCTCCTTTGCTGAACGAAAAGCCCGCGAGTGGGGCGCGGATAATGTGCTTTACGTTGCTACATCGGAGGCCAAGGACGATGAGATGCGTCTGCGTGTGCAGAAGCACCAGGCCGTGCGCCCAGCAACCTGGACAACCCTTGAAGCGCCTCGCGATGTGGCGCGCGCTATCCAGGGAAGCAATTTTATTTCTGGGGTGGTCCTGGTGGACTGTATCACTTTTTTAGTATCAAATTATCTGATGGCGGCATCCGAACCAGCTGACGATCCGTTCGGGCCTCCATCTGGCGATCCGTTTGACGAAACGATCGAGGCTGTAATTCGCGCTGATATCCATGCTTTGTGTGAGTACGCACATACACAGGACCTGATCATGTTGGTGGTTTCTAACGAGGTTGGCATGGGCCTGGTCCCAGCGTATGACTTGGGGCGCGCATATCGCGATTTGCTTGGGCGTGCCAATCAAGATCTTGCTGGCCAGGCCGACGAAGTTTACCTGCTTGTGGCCGGATTGCCAATGAGAATTAAATAAAATGCTGCACCTGCTGCTTGTCCGTCACGGTGAAACCGAGTGGAACGCCCAGCACCGCTACCAGGGGGCTTCTGATCTACCCCTGAACGCGAGAGGCATTGAACAGGCGCATCGGCTGGCCCTTAGGCTGAAGCCGCAAAAGATTGACCTTGTTTTTAGCAGTGACCTGCAGCGCGCAATTGAAACCGCTCGAATCCTGGTTGGCGGTCGTGATATTCAGCCACAGGCTGACTCTAAATTACGGGAAATGAACTTTGGTGTGCTTGAAGGCCATTCCTTTGATGACGCATTAAAGCGTTGGCCAGAGATGATCACAAAATGGTTGGAAGACTACAACCAGCCCCCAGAGGGGGGTGAGCGTATCGACAAATTTAATCAACGCGTAGCTCAGTTTTATAGTGGGTTGGTACAGAATTATGACCAAAAAACAGTCTTGATCGTCGCCCACGGTGGGCCGTTGCGCGAGATTATCCAGATTTTACTTGGGCATCCTATTTCACCGGCCTGGTGGTTCAATTTGGACCATGCCAGCCTGAGCGAGTTCCAGGTTGATTCGGAAAATGTCATCATTAATCGTTTAAATGATACCGGGCATTTTAGTGATTAAAAAGAGAGCGATAGCTGTTTCAGTTGGAAACGACTATCGCTCTCTTAATTGACAGGCTGGATGTACTAGCCATATTCACGTGCAGTCTATGTGACCGCAATGACGTTAGACGAGTGGTTTCCGGTTGAGTTTTCGGGTGTTCTTCAGTCAGTGACCGGGGTATTTTGACGTGCGATCTTCATAAAGGTCTGCGTGGCTTCAAGGGAGACTTCATTTTCAGCCCGTCCACCCGCTTTTAAAGACGAGCCAACGATTGCGCCATCTGCAATTTCCAGTACCTGGCTGACGTTGGCGGCGGTTGTGCCGCTGCCAACCACAACTGGAATACTTACGACCTTCTTGACTTGGGCGACGACATCCAGCGGTGTGGCTTTGCCTGTGGCAGCGCCTGTCACGATTATTACGTTCGCTCCGGCTGCCTGGGCATCCAGGGCCGATTGTTCAATGGACTGGGGTAGCAGGTTGCGGGTGTACTTGGTCTGGATATCTGCCCACAGCGCAACTTTCTGCGCGCCCAGCAGCTGCTGGTAGCGGCGGATCTGCGCAGAACAGGGTGGCACCTGCCCCTGCGCCATCATGACCGAATCGACAAATACCTCAACGCGGATGAAGGCTGCGCCACAGGCATGTGCCACTGCCACTTCTGATTGCCAGGCGTTGAACTGACAGTTGACGCCCACCGGTATGCTTACTGTGCGGATGATATCACGAGTGACAGCCGCCATGAGCGCCAATTGGGATGCAGTTAACTCAGCAGGCAAATAGGGTTCGTCACCGAAGTTTTCGACGATCAGCGCATTTACACCGGCTTTTTGTAGCGCAGCCGCCTCACGTAGTGCGCGTTCAAAAATGGCATCTAAGCTGCCTTTGTAGGCAGGCGATTCCGGCAAAGCCAGTAAATGGATCATCCCAACGATGGGGCGGGTAGCTGTGAAAAGCGCTAAATTGGGCATTGTTTTCCTCGATATAGAGATAATGTATTTGGTGATTCCAACCATTATGATACCAAAGTATGGGGCTCGAGAAACATCAATTTCCTCCCTAGAAAAGTAATTGACCAGTTGCGATCAGTCAACTGGCGGTTACACGGCAAACATGGGGATAAACCCCGAGTTTTGCTGACCCGCTTACAAATCATAGGACATTTTTTTGTGCAACGCGCTCAGATGTTGGTGATATTTTTATATTGAAACCGCCTGCGCTGGTAAGGCTGGATGGGATCAACTGGTTATGTCGCAATGTTTATGGTTGTTGACCACCTTTTGGGGTGGGTGGCAGCGTTACAATAGAATTCAGTCCGATTTAGAGAAGTGCAATACTGGTAAATAAAACGAATCGGAAAATGCTTGGACAAGAATGAAATGATGGACAAAACCTGTACCCATGCAAAACCTGAATTTCAAAGCCTGAATTTCAAAGCCTGTATTTTTGATTTCGACGGGGTCATTGTTGATTCGGAAGCTATGCACGCCGAATCAAAACGAATTACAGTGGACCATTTTTAGATTTCGTATCACCCAGTGCTGTTTTCGGAGTTCAAGGGGCATACAGAACCTGATCTTTTCGAGTCTGTAGTTGCCGCAATCACCACCACCTTTGTTTACGAACAGGTCCTGGCTGCTGGCGCGGATTTCGTTGGTAGTTCTTTCTTTGAGCTGAAGCAATTGTTTGGGTTGTGGTGCCTTGCTGTGATCCGGCTTGTCATCTTATTGGGACTGGGCTATACTAGCCCATTATTGTCCTATTTCGCTGTCACAAGGTCGTCGGGCGGGAAATTGGTTGGTAAGAGCTGGTCCAATGATTCGCGTTCGTTTTTTTTGATCAATAAGACTGGCGTTTTTATGTTTTTCATGACAGTAGTTACTTCAATCTTTGAAAATGTGTGCAATATTGATAAGGAAATATGTCTAATAAAAAGCGTTACCGCCCTTTGTGGGTCAGCCTGCATTGGCTGATGGCGGCCCTGGTATTTGTCACATTTGGGATCGGGTTGACCAGCCTGGGGAAAACTGCCAGTTCGACAGGCAAGTTAATCCCGTTGGCTGTGCATCTCATCCTCGGAATTGCCATCTTGCTGATCGTTGTGTTTAGATATATTCTGCGGGTGCTGGTTTTCATGCCACTCAAACGCACGAGCGCAGCCCCTGTACCCAGTCTTAAAAAGACCCCGTTTCTTGACCAGCTGAGTTTCTATGTTCATCCTCTGTTGTACCTTTTTAGCGCGTTGATGGCGCTCTTGGGTATCGCAATTGCGCTGCCTGCCAACTTGTTTCCGCTTATATTTGCGCATGCTTACGGTCAACTCCCGCCCGATTTTTATATCTACCCCGCACGTTCATGGCATGGCAGTCTTTCGTTGGTCTTGCTGGTGTTGATTGCTCAACATGTGCTGGTGGCGATTTTCCACCAATTTCTGAAGGGTGAGAATTTCTTGGGACGCATGTGGTTTACCAAGAAATAAATTCAGTATCTAAAAATCTTATTCTGCGTGTTATATTGAGTTATGCGCTTATTATTTGTGGCCGATGGCCGCTCACCAACTGCTTTGAACTGGATCCGTTACTTCGTCGATCGTGGTGATGAAGTTTTCCTGGCATCCACTTTTGGTTGCCAGCCGGGCTTGAAATTGGCTGGCCTGGAGATCGTACCGGTAGCTTTTTCAGGGGTCAAGTCTTCGCAAGGAGCATCTAATAAGTCACATAGAGGACTGTGGGGTGCGTCCACGTTACAGCTCCGCACTGTTATCCGACAGTGGTTAGGTCCGCTAACCGTTTCTCGTGCGGCCGGACGTCTGCGTGGGATGATTGAGCGTATCCAGCCAGATCTTGTGCATGCCATGCGGATCCCTTACGAAGGTATGCTGGCAGCAGATGCGGCTGGCTTGGCGCCACTGTTGGTCTCAGTTTGGGGCAATGATTTTACACTGCATGCGTCTTCCACACCATTTATGCGCCACTATACTGAATGGACTCTCAAAACAGCAGATGCTCTGCATGCTGACTGTCAGCGGGATATTCGTTTGGGAAAAAAATGGGGTTTTTCGGTTCAGAAACCCACCTTTGTTATTCCAGGTAGCGGTGGCATTCGCTCCGATGTATTTTTCCAGTCGTCCACTGCGGTACAAGCCCCACATGTAGTTAATCCGCGCGGGTTCCGCGCTTATGTTTCTAATGATGTTTTTTTTCAGGCTATCCCGCTGGTCTTGAAGGTAAGACCAGATGCCCGCTTTTCATGCCCAACCATGGCAGGAGAGCACCAAGTGCTTGAATGGATTGACAGGCTTGGGATTGAAGCCGCGGTCGACCTACTGCCATCCTGTTCGCAGATGGAATTGGCTGCATTATTTCGTTCTGCCCAGGTGGTGGTTTCGCCGACCACCCATGACGGCAGCCCTAATAGTTTGCTTGAAGCTATGGCTTGTGGTTGTTTTCCGGTTGCGAGTGATCTGGATTCAATTCGTGAGTGGATCACACCCGAAAAGAATGGCCTGTTGGTTGATGCGACCAATCCGCAGGCGCTGGCTGCGGCCATTTTGCGTGGGTTAAACGAACCCGCCTTGCGAAAAAGGGCCGCAGAAATTAACGAGACCGTGATCGCAGAGCGGGCTGAATATGGGCAAGGCATGGCAAGAGCAGCAGATTTTTATAAAAAGCTCACGAATAGTACCATTTGAAAATTTGGTCATAGACTGCCAGTAAGAATTTTTTTACTGGTGATAAATTGACAAATTGCTGGATGAAAGTTCTCTTGAATGGTTTGGTTGGTTTACTTGCTTTTCCATGTACATAATCGGTTGTGTTTGAAAGATTCATTGTCAGGGGGTCTGCAAGCATCAGGCGCAGTAGTCCATGTTCATTCATACGCATGTCGAGCTGTTTCACCTGCCCCATCGGCTTGTCCATCTCGAACGGTAGGAACTGCCCCAGTACTGATTTGTAAGCCGTGAATTGCCAGTGCGAGGCGCCTACATGCGCTGTCAGACCCTGATAGCTGATCTTCCAATCCTGTGTCTCTGCATAGATCCGGCGATTTTCAGATTCATCCTGCCCGAGAGAATGATTGAATTCCCAGAAAGTTTCCCAGGGAATGAAGCTGCCTGTCTCAAGCGCGGCATGTGCTTGAGCCCAGACTCGTGTGGCTGTGTGAAAATCGGGGTTGGTGCGGAAAGGGCGGCCCGTGACCATGCCAACGTTTGGAAAGGTTTCTAGTAATTCGACGGAGCGAGAAAGCCATTGTGGGTAAAAGAGCACGTCGCTATCGGTGTACGCAATTATTTCGCCGGGTGCGCCGGCAAGCATGATATTCCAGGCCCCGCCTTTGCCCATGTTTTTTTCTGAGAGCAACAGATACTGGATCCGGCTTTCTTCCTTTTCGTTGATCAAAAAGTCACGCACTTGAGGGCATGAGCCGTTATCAAAGACCAGCAGGTCAAAGGGCAGGCCCGCATCGTTTCGCATCGATTCAAGGCTGACCTTTAATACATCCAACGCTTCGGCATAGAATCCACTGATGAATGGGATGTAGTTGAGCAGTGCCACCGTGATACGTTCCGGTTTGGCGACTTGATTGACAAATTTGGCGGGGTTCTGGCCTTTGCGCATTGGGTACCTTGTTAAATTAGGATGAAACTTAAATTGAAAGGATGGGGGTCATGGCAGGTTGTTCAAGCCAGGTGCAGCCATTTTCGCAGGCGCCAGAGCGCATTGGATATGCGCTTCGATCCCAGCACCAATAGAGGCCAGGCCTCAATGCGCCGCCACAAGCGCGCCGCATCCATTTTTTGTGGCAGGATCCTGCCGCCATCTAGCCGGTAATCCGTGTCCAGCAGTGTGAAGCGTGTCACGACTCGACCACCTGCCAGCCCGACATTTTCGTCAGTTTCGGGGTGTTTATAATGCGGCTGCCCACCCGGTAAATGGGCATAATCGTGATTCTGGTGGACGATCATAATATCTTCGGTGGCATCAATGGCAGGGAATCTGTTTTTGCGGGCGTGGTAGATCATCCAGTTATCCCATCCAGCCCGGCCGATGATAAATGGTGGTATTTCTTTATAACAAGAATCGGGGAATAGAAAGTAGTCAGAGCCTGCCGGGCGGTGTAATTGTCCTCGCGCCTGAGTTTCGGACAATAGTTGGCTGGCCCAATCGCCCTGGGTGGGCTGGAAGTCAAGCGGTGTGTTGATCTCCAT
The DNA here is from genome assembly GCA_903854805.1 of uncultured Anaerolineae bacterium. The sequence goes on along the minus strand of CAINXK010000385.1, from coordinate 418 downwards.
GTCCCAACGTTGGCCAAGTAGGACAAACTTTTTTTTACGATCAAGAACCTGGCGGGCGGATTGGACCAGGCTTGGGAATAGGATGATGTCCGCATTGACGATGCAGTAAAGCTGGCTTGGGCTTTTCTCGCGTGCCAGCCGGAGCATGGCATCCATACGTGGGGCGCCGCTTGGGCTGCGAGGGATATCCTGAATATGTTTGATGCCTAACTCGGAAGCTATCTCTGCCAATCCGGGTTCAGAGCCCATCAGAATCACATCAACATCCTGAAGTTTCGTCCAGGAAGTGATTGCATTGCGTTGAATAATAGCAATGTGTGGGTCTGTAAAAGGTTTGGGTGCTGAGAAGATCGTTAGAAAGGCGGTCACTTGTTTGCTCTTTCGTCTACTTCAGTCATCGTCTTATGGCGGATATCGG
>CAINXK010000384.1 GCA_903854805.1 uncultured Anaerolineae bacterium | reverse complement strand
GAAAACGGAAGAAGAAAAAGCCGCCTCACGCGCCACAGCTGCCGCTGCCGGTCTGACGACCGGAACCGGCATGACTGCCAAAAACCTGCTGTTTGAAAAGGTTATTGAGTATCTGACTACAGTGGCCAAATAATGGCCTAGTACACTCTGGCGTAAACAGTGGATAAGTTATGCAATCAGCGCCTTACCTTGGTAGGTCCACTTGAACGGTTTTGCCATCGTGCGATTGTAATATTCGATAAAAGCCAGGACTTTGCGTTTCAACTCATCTACGGAGATAAAACTGCCTCGTTTCAGAACTTTTCGAACCAGAATACTGAACCAAATTTCGATCTGGTTCATCCAAGAAGCATGTTTGGGCGTGTAATGAAAGACAATGCGATGGGTTGGATCGCTCAAAAAGGCAGCCCGTGAAGCCTTGGATTTCAAAATTCCGGATTTGCCCTTCACGCCCAAGTCGGTAACAATGTCTGATTCTTCCGCGACATAACGCACCAGCGATGCAGACATGTGCGTATTCAGATTATCGCAAACGAAGCCCCATTTGATGGCGAGTGGGTCTGAATCGACACGGCCTCTGATATGTTCCATAAAATCCTTCTCGTTGCGTGTCTTTTTGGCTGTGCAAGCAACAAGTTCGCCAAGCACGACGTCAAAATTGCAGGTAAAAGACAAAGTACCGTGCCGTTTGTATTCGAACTCTATTCGCTGTACCTTACCAGGTCGCATCGGCAACCCCGGGTGTTTGCGCTCTAATGCCTGAACACCGGTCATTTCATCGACACTTTCCAGACGTTCTCCCTGCTTTGCCCGTTCAGGAGCTTGTTTGTAGACATCGTTAATATCAGCAATCTTTTCTTCAAAATCCGCTTCATAGGCTGGTGTCAGCCAATAGCGGCTTAAGTGTGGCTTGATATCACCGTATTTTTAAAAGCCTGGCCGCATGTCGGGCCGAAATGTCATCAACTATCTTGCGTTTTATGACTTCATCAGCGATTTCGCGCGCTGTCCACTGGCTGATTGGTCTTTCTGAATTTTCAGGCGTCTCACACGCCAGTGCTTCAATCTTGCAACGTTGATCGGCAGTAATGCGACTGGGTGCACCTGGGCGAGGCCCATCTTGCAAACGATCTTCAAGGCTCAAATCGTCATAAGAAATTGTCTGTGCTTTCGCAAAACGATTACGCCAACGTTGTGCCGTGTTGATGCTTACTTTTAGATTCCTGGCTATCGCACTGCTGGTTTGCTCTTGTCCGGCTGCCAATATAATGCGCGCCCGCAAAGCGATTTGCTGGCCAACATTATGGCGACGGACTAATTGTTCCAAATTTGTTCGTTCTTCTTCACTCAAATTTACTTTTGTTGCTTTCGGTGATGGCATATTTCCTTACCTGCTTTCAGTTTTTTGCATAGTTTACTGGTTGCAGGCTCCCAGGTCAACCTTTTGGGCATCTTGTTTGCCATTTACGCCAAAGTGTACTAGCTGATTCACGAAACAAAAACAGCGCGCCTGATTTATAGAGGACGCGCTGTTTTTGTTATGATAAAAACCGAGAAATCGCAGGGAGAGCACCTGGACCAATGTGCCACACTTAAAGAAAAGTTCATTTCAGGCCGCAG
>CAINXK010000383.1 GCA_903854805.1 uncultured Anaerolineae bacterium | reverse complement strand
TTTCCTGTATCAGATAGCCAGCCAGGTTGGCAGCATAATCACCATAGGTCATAAATTTTCCTGCAGGGAGAATCTGGTTGGGTTTATAGGTCGCCAGCAATTCGCCAAGCGGTTTTAATTCTTCTGCTTTCATTGTTGCAACTCCGATCATACGCGTCTCAAAACCATCGGTGTGCGTCAGTAGGTTGGCAAAAGTCAGGGGATCATCGAAATGGGTATTGAGCTTGAAATCCTTGAAATATTGGCGAATGTCTGATTGCAGGTCGAGCATGCCTTTCTCATTGAGTTGCAGCACCCCAACTGCGGTGAACAATTTCCCTAGCGATGCGGTTGTCAGCAGGCTGTTTTCAGTAAATGGTATTTTTTTTTCGATATCAGCATAGCCATATCCCTTGGAGAAGAAGACTTTCCCATCCTTTACTACGCTAATAACCACGCCTGGAATGTGATAGCTGTCCATTTGATTTGCCAGATAGCTATCAAAAAACGCTTCCATTTCAGCCGGATCGCTGGGCCCACCCTGGATGATTGTTCTGGCCGATACGGGATAGACGTTGATCAGGATCAACGAAAACATCAAAATCATTAAATTTAATTTGAGAAATAAGCGAGTGTTCACGGTTTGCTCCTATGGCGGTTGGTTGCTTATAGGATAACAAAGAACATCTGCTCTGAAATCAACCGATCGGTTGAAGATTTTATACCGATTGGTTGATTATTTTTTCCATGTACGGTTTTGATTACAATCAAATCCAGACCATTTATGCCAGAGTAAACTTTGTCTGGCGACACGTCTAAAAACTCCCATTTTTTCGGGGGAAGTTCAGCTTTTACGTTTGCCCAGTTCCAGATCATGATCCGAAGCGGCGAACTACGTTACATATATGGTTGATTGCTGTGGCTAAACAGGCATCTTTGAAAATTCTAACAATTTCATAAGGAGTTCTGAACATGTTCTGAACAACTTTTTTGTAAGATCAAAATAATCTAGAAAGGAAATTCAATGAAAACCCAAAAACAAATCCTGGTTCCTATGCTCGTTTTTCTGGCCATGACCGCCAGTGCCTGCAAAAGTATCGCGACCATAGCGTGGCCGACTGAGCCACCAGCCAGTGTGGCAGCCGCCGCAACGCTAGCCCTGGCTCCCGCTGCCCAGCCCACCCTCCCACCCGCTCCCCGGCAGCAACCTGCAGAACAACAACCAACTGTGAGTGCGGTCACTTCCAATTCTGAACTCCAGCCGGTTGCCGGCACCTATCTTTTCGCCGAAGGACCGGCCGTAGATGCAAACGGTAATGTCTACTTCTCAGACATCAATGCCGGCAAGATCTACAAATGGTCACCAGGCGAAATAGGCAGTCTGACAGTTTTCGCCGAAGGACTAAACCATCCCAATGGCTTAATGTTTGAAAAAAGCGGAAACCTGATTGCTTGTGAAGGCGGGAATGGCCGCTTAATCTCGATCAACGCCCAGGGACAGGTGACGCCGATCGTCGAAACCTACAACGGCACACGCTTCAACGAGCCGAACGACCTGTGGATTGACCCACAGGGTGGCATCTATTTCACCGATCCGGCCTACCAGTCCCCTGTGGTGCAGGATGGACAGCACGTCTACTACCTGACCCCCGATCACAACCAGGTGACACGAGTCATCAGCGACCTGCAGCAGCCTAACGGCATTGTCGGCACAGATGATGGAAAAACGCTCTATGTGGCGGATTACGGCGCCAACCAGACGGTTGCCTACACTATCAACAGCGACGGAACCTTGAGCAATAATAAACCATTCGTTTCGGTTGGGTCAGATGGCATGGATTTGGATGCCGCTGGCAATTTGTATCTGACCACGCCGAACAAAGTACAGGTTTTCGACGCCGCAGGAAAACACCTGCGTGATATCCCAACGGTGGAAAACCCGACCAATCTGGCCTTCGCCGGGAAGGATGGTTTGACTCTCTTCATCACGGCCCGAACGGCGGTCTACACTGCCAAAATGTCCATCAGCAGCGCCGCGGCGGAGACCAAAACATCCACATTCACCCTGACCAGCCCCGACCTACCCGCTGATGGGCGTCTGCCCATCGAGTACACCTGCGATGGAGCGGCCTCCACTCTGGCACTCTCGTGGAGCAATGCGCCCACCGTGACAAAGTCTTTCGTCGTTATCATGCACCATGTCGCGCCGGATAATGCTATTCACTGGTATTGGGTTGCATATAACATCCCAGCAGGTATCAGCAGTCTCGCTAAAAACGTTAGCGGCATTGGCACAATCGGAACGAATAGCGTGAACAAAGACCTGGCCTATGCACCGCCCTGCTCCAAAGGCCCTGGTGACAAGGAATACATCTTTACCATATATGCACTCGCCATGCCGCAGGTCTCTGTTCCGGCTATCCAGGCTACCCGAGAAGCTATGTTGAACGCCATCCAAGACACCATCCTTGCCAGCACCGAAATGCACGTTGTCTATGCTCGACCATAAGAACAAACAATAAACGGAAGTTTGAACCAAAATCCAATCAATTCTAAACAGGTTCTGAACATCTCTTTTGTAAGATCAGAACGTACCAAAGGAGAAATAAATGAAAACAAAACTGTTATACCTACTCGTCATCCTCGCCATGCTGCTCTCCGCCTGCTCTGTCGCCAGTCCAGCTGCATCCCAGACCGACACCACAGCTTCCGCCCAAAACACAACCGGAGCACCAGCGCTAACCCAAGGTCAAAATAACGTTCCGGGTAACAATACCCAGGACCAGGGACAATCCGGCAACCAGCCGCTGCCTCCCAAGGAAGCTTATGATGCCTGCAGCGCTAAGGCCGTCAAAGACGCCTGTACCTTCACTGCCGCCAAAGGCGCGGAAAGTGGCACATGCGAAATAGTGCAAGATCAGATTGCCTGTGTTGCACCGCATGGTCCGCAAGGTGGCGGCCGAAGAGGAAATCAGACCAGTGGCACGCAACCCGCTCAAAATGACACTCAACCGGGTGGAAACCAGCCAGCCGGTCAACAAGGTGGTCAGCCCCTGGATGCCAACGGCTCGGCCTACAACATCGAACAAGCCACATCAGACAAAGCCCAGGGCATGACGATTTCCTACGATGCGCTGGCCTTCATGACCGGCGACCTGGGTGCGGACTCCTTCTTCCCGCCCGGAAAAGTGGCCGATTTCTGGGGTTTCCAGTACCTGCGCGACAACGACCCGAGCCAGATGGGTCACGCCGGTGACTTCCTGACCAGCGCCGCGATGAACACCCTCAACAACCTCACCGCAGAACAACGCGCCGAGCTGGTGGGCCTCGCCAAAAGCCAGACCGCCTCGATCAATAAATATGGTTACAAGCGTTTTGTCCTGATCAAAGCCTTTACCCGTCTGCTCGATGGCGACCTGCCCACCGGCACCACCGGCCTGAGCCTCGACGCCGTCAAGACCTACTCAGCTGAACTCTACCGCCTGGACGGTGAAATTAGTTTCGCCCGCGCCGAGTTGTATGGCAAGCTGATTGGCTCCTTTACCGCTGACCAGAAAGCCTATTTCGATGCGATGAAGGGCAAGGGCATGAAAACCTGGCCGACCGTGACCGAACCAGAGGATGTTCGCGGCCTCGAACGGGAAGTGAAAGTGGCTGTAATGACCTACGCCGCCGACATGTACTCCTGGTACGCCGGTTCCGTCGAAGCCGATGTCTATTTCTGTCCTGAGCGCCACGGTACCTACTTCGGTTCGTTCTACCTGAAAGACATCAAAGCCATGAGCGACCCGACCTACTCCATCCCCACCAACCTGACCGGCGACCTCGGCCAGACCATGCTCGACAAGCTGACCCCTGATCAGGCACAACTCATCACCAGCCTGGTGACCACTCAAAAGCCTTCATTGCAAGGGCTTGTGGATGTGCGCACGCAAATCTCCAACGAGCTGCGCAAGTACCTGACGGGCGGTGTCGCCGACAAAGCCACTATTCTCAGCCTCTCAGATAAATACGGCGCCTATGACGGCGAAATCATCTACAACATGGCAGTTAATTTCTCCAAAGTGGACCAAAGTCTGTCAGCTGACCAGAAAACCCAAATGACCGCCCTGCGAACAGAACTGCTCGGCGACCAGGCGCACCCCACTGGCGCGTACCTGTACTCCGAGCCCATCACCATGCCAGAAATCCCGAACACGGATTTCCTATTCAAGTAAATCTGCTTGTTCCGGGGCATGGCGAGAATGAGTATCTCGCCATGCCCCGGTTATCTCCCTGACAATCACCGGGTAATTTTTTTACAAATCGATGACATTTTCTAAACAACTTCTTAACATCTTTTTACTATATTAAGAAAAAAAGGAAGAAATCATGACCCGAACCATTCTGATCTTTACCCTGATTGTCACTCTGTTAGCCGCCTGCGCCCCCGTAGCAACACCGACGCCTGAGCCAGCCCCAACCCTTCAGCCAAGCCAAAAGCCGCTGGTCATTGATACAGCAACTACCACGCCCGAGTCCATCCCCACGTCGCAACCTTCGCTCGATGCAACCAAAAAGCCCAAAGGGCAGAAGACTCCGCCAGCCTCGACCTCTCCCGAAAAGACCCAGGGCAAGAATCCGCCAATCGCGCCGACTTCCACCGACCCAAACTTCATCGCTGCCGAAATAACCGGGCGCCCAACCGATAAATCCATCGCTATCAACATTCTCCCAGCCGTTGATATGCAAATCATCATCGCTTATGGCACGAACTCGGGGAGCTACACTGCCCAAACTGCTCCCGTCAACCTGGTTGCCAACACCCCACGCGAAATCGAATTAACCAATCTGACACCTGACAGCCCATACTATTACAAGATAATCCCCGTTCAAGCTGGGGGCACGGAAATTTCGAACAGCACCCCAGGCCTCGAACACACCTTCCATACCCAGCGCGCCCCCGGCAGTGCCTTCACCTTCGACATCCAAGGCGATTCGCACCCGGAGCGCGCCAAAAACCAGTTCGACGCGAACCTCTATACCCGTACCCTGACCGGCGCCGCATCAGATCAGCCCGATTTCTACATGGCGATTGGCGACGATTTCAGCGTGGATACGCTCAAAACCGTCAACGCCGGCACAGTCGCGGCTCAATATGTCAACCAGCGTGAATGGTTAGGGCTGGTTGGAGCACCGGTTTTCCTGATCAACGGTAACCACGAGCAGGCTTCGCTCGCCAATCTGAATGGCAGCGCCGATAATGTCGCCGTCTGGGCACAGACGGCCCGCAACGCCTACTACCCCCAACCTGCCCCCGATGCCTTCTACTCCGGCGATACCAAAGCGGTTGAGTTTATTGGACAGCTGCGCGACTATTACGCCTTCACCTGGGGCGACGCGCTATTTGTTGCCATAGACCCGTACTGGCACTCTCCACAAACAGTAGATAACCAGTTTGGCGCAGGTCAAGGTCAAAAAGAAAAGCGCGACTTGTGGAACGTGACCCTCGGCGAAGACCAGTACCAGTGGTTCAAGCGGAGCTTAGAAACCAGCAGCGCCAAATACAAGTTCGTGTTCACCCATCACGTGCTCGGCACCGGGCGCGGCGGCATTGAACTTGCCAAAGGGTTCGAGTGGGGCGACGCAGCCAACCTTACTGCTCACCGCCCTGGCTGGGATAAAACCATCCATCAACTGATGGTCGAAAACGGTGTGACCATCTTCTTCCAGGGCCACGACCACATTTTCGCCAAACAGGAACTCGACAGCGTCATCTACCAATCCCTGCCCGAACCCGCCAACCCCTTTTACAGTTGGGAAAACGCCGATTCCTACAAAACCGGTGAAAAATTCCCCAACAGCGGGCGCGTGCGTGTCAACGTTGCTCCGGAGGGCGTCACGGTTGATTACGTCCGCTCGTATCTCGACAAACCCGACGAACTGGCCTTTTCATACACAGTAAAATAATGGTGCTGCATCGCCACCAATATCAGGATAAATTATGCCGACTCTCCGCTCTTACACACTTCTGACCATCGTCATCCTTCTCGCATTGAGTGTTTCCTGCAAGGTAGCCACGGTTCCAGCACAGGCTACCCCAAAACTGCCTACCGTTATCGAAACAGACTCTCCACCTACATCCCTTCCTGCCCTTCAGCCAACCCGATTACCCGCGACCACTCCTGCTTCCCAGCGAAACCCTGCCCCAAAACCAACTCACAACACCAGGGCTCAAACAAACAACCAGGGCAGCAGCGCTACGCAAAACATTAGCTTCGAAGTACCCGCACACCCCATCGACGTGATTCTTGGCCGCCCGACGGACAAATCCATCACCGCCAGCGTTCTCACCTACCAGGATGCCGAAGGCTATCTCGAATACGGCCCCGCGCCTGATAATTTCGCCTGCCAGACGCCGCTCACCAACTTTATCGCCAATCAACCGGTGGAAATTTTGATTGAAGGTCTGCAAACTAATAGCACTTACGCATATCGCGTGCGCTATCGTACCGGCACCACCGGTGCCTATGCAGCCACCGAACCAGAAACGTTTTCCACCCAACGCACGGCAGATAGCCCGTTTACCTTCACAATCCAGGCTGATTCGCACCTGGATTCCAACAGCAACCCGCAGGTTTACCAGCAAACCCTGGCCAATCAGCGCACCGACCAGCCCGACTTCGTCATCGATCTGGGCGACACCTTCATGACCGATAAATTCAAGCCCTTCACCGCCGCTGAACTGCAATACTTGGCGCAGCGCTATTACCTCAGTCTCATCGGACAAGCCGCGCCCCTCTTCCTCGTTCTCGGCAATCACGATGGCGAAGGTGCTCCCAAAGGCAACAGCGGGCAAGAAATGTCCATCTGGTCAGCAAAACTGCGCACACAATTGTTTCCTAATCCCATACCAGATGGCTTCTATACCGGCAACGCCACGCCTGAACAAACCATCAACAACCTGGAAAATTACTACGCCTGGGAATGGGGCGACGCCCTGTTCATCGTTCTCGACCCATACTGGTTCACCCCGCCCCTGCGCGACGATTCCAGCCTTTGGACTCCCACCCTGGGCGAAACGCAATACCGCTGGCTGAAAAACACCCTCGAAACCAGCCAATCCAAATGGAAGTTTGTCTTCATCCACCAGCTCATCGGCGGATATGATAAAAACGGGCGCGGCGGCGTTGAAGTGGCACCTTTCTACGAGTGGGGCGGAAACAACGCAGACGGTTCTTACGGTTTCGATACACAGCGGCCCGGCTGGGGACTTCCCATCCATCAATTACTCGTTGCAAATAATGTCACAGCAGTCTTTCACGGCCATGACCATCTCTTCATAAAACAGGAATTGGATGGCATCATCTACCAGGAAGTGCCTCAGCCGAGCGCGTCCCGTTCCAACGGCACAAACAGTGCTGTAGAATATGGATACCTGAACGGTGATGTGCTCGGAAGTTCCGGCCACCTGCGCGTCTCGGTTACGTCTGAGCTGGTAACCGTTGAATATGTTCGCGCGTATCTGCCGCAAGATGAAAGAGCAGGGCAGCAAAATGGGCAGGTGGACTATCGCTTTACAATCTCAAACCCCTGAGAACAAATGGTGGGCATGGAGCAATTCCATGTCCACTTTTCTTTTTTGATAACAAATTTCCAACCAATTCCGAGCGACTTCTAAACATCTTTGTGCTATATTGATAGCATTCAAACGAATGCAGTTTGTAGTGTAAGTAAGCATTCCACGGCGAAATGGTTGAAAAGCTAATTAGGCACAGATTATCATTCCCATACAGAGAGCATGACAATCAGTAAGGATCGATACTCATGTCCAATTCATCAGATCTATATCACGAGCGATACCAGATCCTTGAACAACTTGGCGAAGGGGGCATGGCAACCGTCTACAAGGCCTACGACCTCCGACTGGAGCGGGAAGTAGCCATCAAGGTGATCCGGCGCGGAGCATTTCCTCCCGAACAATTGCAAAATATATTGGCTCGCTTTGAACGCGAGGCCAAATCCTTGGCGCGCCTTTCTCACCCCAATATCGTCAAGATACATGATTTTGGTGAACATGATGGCTCTCCTTATTTGGTGATGGAGTATTTGCCAGGCGGCACCCTGAAATCCAGCCTCGGGCAACCCATCCCCTGGCAAGATGCGCTACGCAGGCTGACCCCGATAGCGCGCGGTCTGGCCTTTGCTCACGAACGCGGAATTATCCATCGCGATGTAAAACCAGCCAACATCATCATATCGGAATCAGGTGAACCCATGCTAACCGATTTCGGCATCGCTAAATTGCTGGAAAAAGAAGATAGCCAGACACTGACCGCCAGCGGTGTGGGAATTGGTACACCTGAATATATGGCCCCAGAGCAGGGTATTGGGCAGGCAGTGGATGCTCGTGTAGATATTTACTCTCTGGGCGTGGTGTTGTATGAAATGTTGACTGGGTGCAGGCCCTATACCGCTGATACACCCATGGCCGTGGTACTCAAGCAAATCAGCGATCCTCTGCCCAGTCCGCGAATATATGTCCCCGATTTGCCGGAGTCAGTTGAATATATTCTTGTTAGAGCCATGGCGAAAAAACCGGAAGACCGCTTTGAAAACATGGGGGCTTTATGCAAAGCGCTTGAGGAAGAACTTGGTTCGCCGTCCCTGCCAATCATTCTCACCCCTGAATCGGGCACGGCCAAACCGGTTTTGAGCGCCTTGCCCACATTAACCAGCGCACCGCGCGGGAAAGTAACATCCGCACAAGGGCAAGCCCGGCGGCTTCCGCTTAAATGGCTGGGATTGCTCGGAGCGGCAATTCTAATCGGCATGGCCGGTTTTGGCTTTTTCTATTTTTGGAGATCTGGGCCTGACGGCATGGCTCCGCTGCCACTTCCGATCGCACAAGCTAAATCAACTCAGCCTGCGGCTAGCTCTGCCAGCTTGCAACCTTCGCCGCTCGCCACCAAATCCACACCTGCTCCAAACCTTGGGCTGATAAACCCTGGCCGAAATGGGTTTCCACTCGAAATTCAACTTCTGGTAGGTATCTTCAAACTCGAAGGAACTGACCTGGCGCTTACCAAAGAACAGGCAACTGCGCTCTTGCCAATCTGGAACAATTTCAAAACCATTAACCGAAGCCTGTTGTCTTCACCTTCGACACCAGGCAGCACCAATTTAGCGACCCCCACTGTAAATACCGCCGCACAGGCGCAGAAGGACGCGTTAATCACAAAAATGCTCGCAGCGATGACCCCTGAACAACTTGATGCGATTGCCAGCATGAAAATCACCCAAGAAACCGCAATTACCATATTGCAGGCAAATGCTCCCGGACGTCAGCCACTACTGAGGACCCCTATAGCTGGAGGGACTGTCAAGATTCAATCAGGTGGAGGCCTGATCGGCGATTTGGCTGACATACTGACCCAGCTTTTGAAGAAGCGGGCAGGTGGTTAAGAAATCTCAATATTCAGGTCGATGGATCAGGTTTGATGAGAAATTATCCTGACTGCGTGCGGCTGTTCAGATTTAATTGTTTCAATTTGCTGTATACTTGATTTTCTGGGTGATAGCCCAAACCTAATGAATACGCAATCCTAATTTGTGCAAGCTACACTATCACAAACAGAAATCAGCGAATAAGCCTCGCTGGAGTTCCATAAACCAAATTCCTTACAAATCCAGCACACAAACTGGCAGACCAACCTCGATGGACCAACAATGAAACCGCACATAAAATTAGCAACGACCCGGACTCCCGATGGCGGAGAAATGACGCTGGTTCAGCACGACCACGATTTTTCCATAAAGATCAACGGTCTGGAATTAATGAATAGCCGCCAACACGAGTCAGAACAGGAATTGGCGCGACTCGGTTGCGCGCATCTAACCAACCACAACGCGCCCTGCGTAGTTATTGGAGGCTTGGGCATGGGTTACACATTGAGCCAGGCCCTGGAAATACTTGGCCCAGATGCCAGGGTAATTGTAAGTGAACTATTGCCAGATGTTGTCACCTGGAATCGCGAATATCTCAAAGAACTCAACGGCCAGTCATTGGATGACAAACGCACAGATATCATCACTGGCGACATCTTCCAGCTCATATCGCAATCGACTGACAGATTCGATGCGATCCTGCTGGATATAGACAATGGGCCTAACGCAATGACCGATTCTGGTAACCAACAACTATACAGTCCAATCGGAATTCAAGCCTGTCGCCAGGCGCTTCGCAAACAGGGTTGTCTGGCTATCTGGTCAACCGAGCCAAGTAAAGTTTTTGAGCAGCTCTTGATGAGTTGCGGATTTCATGTGCGACGGTACCGGGTAAAAGCATACCAGCTGAGCAACTCAAAGCCTCTCTTTATCTGGGTAGCCGCGGAGGACGAGACGATCCTGCCTCCCGATGGTGGTGAGCCAGACCAGCCGGGCAAGAAAGAACCAAGGGACAATCGCCGACACACTCGATCAAATTTTGGGCGAAGAGGCTCCTCTCGAACCGTAAATGGCCCAGTAAACAGATTATAAATAATTTACTTGATACACGCATAGAAAATTCATCATAAATGATACTTCACTGGACGTGATCACAAGACCGGCCCTGTACCGAGGATAATGTCACAGAAATGACCTGGCAAAGCTGCCAGGTTTCAGATAACCGATGTCAGCGGCCAGGATAAACTCTTCTAGCATGCATCCTGCAACAAATCCGGGCAGCTTTTTACACATATAAGGAGCAGGCATGTCTTCGAATCAGAGTACTGTCGATTTTATTGTTGAACAAATGGAAGGCGCAGGAACAGTTTCAGCAAAAAAGATGTTTGGAGAGTATGGCGTTTTCTGCGGCGGGAAAATGGTGGCGATTATCGGCAATGATCAGTTATTCGTCAAGCCAACCGAAGCTGGCAGGGTTTTCCTTGGTGCCGTCGAAGAAATGCCGCCTTACCCAGGAGCAAAAGCGTATTTTTTAATATCTGGTGAACTGTGGGATGATAGAGATTGGCTGAGCGAACTGATTAGCCTGACCTGTGCTGAGTTGCCATTGCCAAAGAAAAAGACCAGGAAGATAACAGGCTGATCAACCAGAGCACTTTCATTAATAGCAAAGTGACATCGGGTGGCCAGTAGACTCCTTCTCACATTCTCTCAGCCGTAAAACACTTGCCATACCCCCAGACGACATTGGCGCAGGTGAGCATCCCCCAGCTCCTACAAGAACCCGGAATTAGGTTCTTTCAAATACCATCCAGCGATATTCTACCGAGCCGGCTTGCAGGCATTTTTGAAGCGCCGTACTTCCAAGCATCGACGGAACAATTGGATGTAAACCC